>NZ_PZKO01000012.1:0-20144 GCF_014926485.1 Pseudarthrobacter sp. AB1 | reverse complement strand
CTCGCCCGGGAGATCCGCACCAACACCGGCTACAAACGGGGTGCCGACGAAGCCCACGCCCTCATACGCCAAGCCTTCAGCCAACCGGGAGACATCGACCCCACCGTCCCAGGCCACCTGACGATCACCCTGGACCCACTGCCCACAAAAGCCAAAACCAACGCCCTCGCCGAACTCTGCGAACACCTCACCAGCACCGAAACCCGCTACCCCGGCACCAACCTCACCCTGCACTACAAAATCAAGACGAAGGCCTGAAACCCCACACCCGAAATCTCACCATGTCCCGAGTCCTGAGGCCATGATCCTGGCCTTCAAAGACAAGTCCGGGAAGATTCCCTTCGCCAACCGCGCACCATAGGCGTTTGATAGGGGCTGGCGCGGCCATGGCTAGCAGTAACTCGTCATGACACTCCCTGGCGGGGAATGCCGCAGTAGTCTAAGCGGAAGAACACACTAATAGGGGGAGTTTCATGACCGCAACACTGACCTGTAAGCCCTAGTGCGATGACCATCAGTACGATGAACTGAGCGAATGCTATACACGCGTCTGCGTTTTCGACGACGGCGAAGAAACAAAACCCGCGCCGACTCCTGCCCACGCCCTCTTCCAGCCGCTCAAAGAAATTAGCCGAGTATTTTTAACCATAATGGAGGATGAAGAAGATGAAAGGCCCAGGGTGGAGATCGAATTCTTCGACTGGGAACTTTACTGATGCCGATGGCGTGCTGCATTTGGATGCAAGTGGGCTGAAGGACCTACATGCGCAACTGGGCGCCGTGTTGAAAGACTTCCACTAGCTGCTTGCGAGGCTAGAACTGCAAGTATACTCACGCCAACTGCAGACATTGCGACCTCAAGAACACGCGCTAGGGGTTCGGCGAAAACGACTAACTCGAGGAAGATGCAGCTGTGAGCGGACGATTTCCTGGCGTTGACTGGTTCCACAAGAGCCTGCGTGCCGATACTCTGTGGGATGTCGGCCGCAGCGGTCGAGGAGCTCAAAAAAGGGGACCGGGCATGGCTGGTAAGTACGAAGTTTTCGCCGACGAAAACGGCGGGTTCCGCTTTCATCTCAAGGCATCCAATGGGGACGTTGTAGTCACTTCGGAGAACTACAAGGCAAAAGCCAGTGCCCTTCGCGGTATCGAGGTGTTGCGGAAAAACGCGGAAACGGACAAGGTTATCGACCTCACCATAACCTCGTCCATGAGCCGTCCGAACTGACCTTGAACCTGGAAGCACTGGACAAGGGCACCGCTGCACACGAAGCAACTGTGACCGCGTTGTCTATGACATTGGAGCGGCGGGGTCTTCTGCCACAGCGGCCAGGCCTTCATGCGCCGGCCTTTGACCTAGGTTGGACGGAAGACGGAGTCATTTACATCGCGGAAGTAAAGAGCCTGACCGGTACCGACCAAACCCAGCAGATACGGCTTGGACTGGGACAGGTGCTCGATTATGCTCAGCAGATTCGACAAACGCGCCTGGCATCGTCGCCAGTTCACCCCGTGTTGGTTCTTGAGCATGAACCCAGCCATCCGCGATGGACAGAAACGGCGTCATCTGCTGGCGCCGAGCTCATGTGGGGCCCGACCTTCTTGAAGCATGAATGACGTGAGCCGACGCTTCCTCGGCGAGCCTCTTATTCCACCGGTGAGTCCTTATGGAGTTGAGTCACTGCGTCCTCGTCGGACTGGGCATCAATGGGCACGAGTTGATGGATCTCGCCGGTAGGAAGCGCGAGGTAATGCACGGTGTCGGGCGGATCGATCTGCGGAGGCCTAACTCGTTCCCGAAGGGCTGCCTGTCGGTCAGCGATCTGCTTCTTGATGTCATGCCACCGACGAGTTAGCTCCAGCGTGGTGAGCGCCGCCGTGAGTTGAGCCTCGACAGTCTCAGCCTGTTTCACTTCCGCCGCGCGTCGCTCAAGGTGCTTTCGGAACGCGAGGTACTGGTTCTCTGGATCTGCAAGTGCTGCCCTCGCGGCGTCGGCGAGAAGAGCTTTCCGTCCGAGGGCAAGGGCGGCGCGAGCAAAGTGAAGTTCGCGAACGAAATGGTCGAGGTCTTTCGTCTTGTCGCTGAGTGTCTCTTCGAGCTTGCGGTAGTCGACCGAATCCTTGGCCCCGTCAGGGCCCATGAGTAACTGCAGGGCGGACCAGTTCCGCTCCAGAAATATGTCCGCGCGTTCGAACTCATCTCCGGCGCGGTGCTGTGCAACTTCTAGATCGGGCAGCTTGCCGTCGAGCATAATACTGATTGCTGCCGACAGTTGTTTGTCCGTCGTCCGTTGGGCCGCAATCCGCTTATCTATCTCTCGCTTCTCCTGACGTCCCAGGATTGTCTCGACTCGCCGCTGATGGGCTCGCTGCTCTCGCTGAGCCAGCATGTCCATCGCCATCACTGACGCGCCCACTGCCAAGAGCGGCCAGCCAGCAACCGCGGCACCCCCGACACCCACCGGGTACAGGACGGCCTGCGCTGAGATATTGGCGGGTCCACGAGCAAAGCCGCGATACCCGTTGGTGCCAGCAGCGCGAACAAGCTCGGCACCCTTCGGCAGCACTGCCTTGAAGAGTGTGGCGCTTTTCGGATCCACTGCGCGGACGATATTGGCGAGTGCTTGCTGAAGGGCAGCATGCACTGGAACCGACTTGTACTTTGTAGGCTCAATGTCGGTGACCGGGTAGTACTCGAACGCCATTGGGACTGAGGAGACCTCAAGTGCCTCCCAGACCGAGGCCGCATTCGTTATCGACAAGACGGCCTCTGGAACCAGAATCCCCGAAGCAGGAAGGACCCGAACGCGTGCTATGGTCTCGTACACCGAGGTCTCAGTCGCCCGCGAGGGTCCCGCAGCGTCGTCACGGCGAGCACTCCTGTGCATGCGAAGAGTCAGAGCAAGAAGCCCGCCAGCGCACACTACGACTGCGACTGTCAGCGCGATCCAAAGTTCGATCATCGCGACAGCCTAACGCGATCTGGCAAAGGGTGAATTGCGACTGTTCGGAGCGCTAAGTCAGGGAACCGCACTAACGTCATCTGAGCTCTCGGATTCCGTGCTGCGGGTTGAGCCTCGCACCCCCACACATACTAAACCCGTTCAAAACCTGTCAAAGCCCTAAGAAACACGGACGGTTGAATTAGGATGACTTAGTTCGACGTTGCTAATTCGACTGGAGGTTCCACCGTGGCCGAACCATGGCTGTCCGCCGATGGGATTGCGGAGCACCTGGGGGTTACAAAGGACACGGTTTATGCATGGATCACCGACAAGCGTATGCCCGCCCACAAGGTGGGTCGGCTCTGGAAGTTCCAGACGAGCGAGGTCGATGAGTGGGTCCGAAACGGCAGCGCAGCTTCGTCAGGTGACGGTGGTACCCAAGCCGATGCATGACCGATATAGGAATGAGTCGTCGATGAACGGGGAAGCGACTCCGGCTCGGCCGTTTGCGCTCTCGTTCACCACCGGCGCCCTCCTCACACGCGAAGCATCGCTGCTCGCGCCGCTCTATCTCGAGCAACGCACTTGGAAGCAGACCCGCGACCGTGCTGTCGAAGACAACCTTCTACAGGCCAGGACCTACCGCACCAGTGTCCGGCTGGTCCGCGAAACGGTGAAGCGCCTCTCCGCATTTACCGACGCCGAGATGGTGCTCCTTACCGACGCCACGGCTTCCGAACGCGGCCATCTCATGTGGGCGGCAGCATGCCGCCGGTACGAACTCATCGGGGAGTTCGCCGAGGAGGTCGTTCGGGAGCGGTTCCTCGTTCTGGCGTCCACCTTGGACTACGACGACTTCGACAGCTTTGTACGGACCAAGGCGTTCTGGCATGGGGAGCTTACTCAGGTCAAAGACTCGACGCTGCAGAAGCTTCGATCAAACCTATTCAAGATGCTCGTAGAGGCCGGTCTTCTCACCGACGATGGCCACATAGCCCCTGTGATCCTGTCTGACCGGGTTGCCGAGCTGCTCGCAGCCCGCACGCCGTCCGACATCCGATTCTTCCCGACAGGCGGTGTCGCATGATGAAGTCCACGGCCCTGAATCAGCAGGAAGAACACCTGTTCACTGTTCTCAGCGGCAGACGGTTCCTGCAGATGGAGGGGCTCGGCAACGAGGTCCCGTTCTTCATCTACCCCTACCCGCCCGAGCACGCCTTGCCGGTCGCCGCGGCGAGGAAGCGGGTCAAGAGCCGCCTCAAGCGCGAAGGCATCGGGGTCCTCGAGATCAACCTCTACGACCTCGCTGTCGACATCCTCAAGGGCCGAGGCGTATGGGACCGGGTGCTGGCGGTCGAGCCGGACCAGGCCAAGGACGACTTCCGCGAAATGCTCCAAGGGATGCTCGACCCCCAGATCCACCTCGCGCCCGCCATCCGCGAACGCCTCAATGCCGCCGGCGCCTTCGACATTTTCTTCCTCACTGGCATCGGCGAGGTCTTCCCGTACATCCGGTCACACAACGTGCTCAACAACCTCCAGAGCGTCGTGACCGGTAAGCCCATGCTCATGTTCTTCCCCGGTCGCTACGAGCAGTCCGACACTCTCGGGTCCTCGCTCGTGTTGTTCGGGCGCCTCAAGGACGACCAGTACTACCGAGCCAAGAACATCTTGGAACAGGAAGCGTGACCCGATGCAGCTCAACCAGATCTTTGCCAAGGACGTCCAGCGTCCCATCGAGGGCGTCATCAAGGCTGACGACACCGCCCACCTCGGTACCGAGGTCGACGAGTACGTCCTGACCAACGAGGCCGCCAGGGGCCTCGAACTGCTGCTCGAGGCCTACACCGCCTATACCAACGCCAACGGTGTCTGGATCTCCGGTTTCTTCGGCTCCGGTAAGTCGCACTTGTTGAAGATGCTTGCCCACCTCCTCGGGGACGTAGAAGGGCAGGAATTCGACCGCGCCAAGGTATCGGAAAGCTTCCACGCCAAGTCCAGTGGCGCGTTCCTCCCCGCCCTGCTGACGAAGGCCCAACGCATCCCGGCCAAGAGCCTGCTGTTCAACATCGACCAGAAGGCCACACTCATCACCAAGGATCAGACGGACGCTTTGCTCAAGGTGTTCGTGAAGGTCTTCGACGAGAGCCGGGGCTACTACGGCAACCAGGGTCACGTCGCTCGCCTCGAGCGCGACCTCGACAACCGCGGCCAGTACGAGGCGTTCAAGGAGGCGTTCGAGCGGATCGCCGGCATCCCTTGGACGCAGGGCCGTGAGCAGAGCGCACTCGAGGGCGCGAGCATTGACCGCGCCTTCGCCGAGGTCAACGGAGAAGCCACGGACGGCATCATCAAGCAGTACCAAGCGTCCTACGCCGTCTCCATCGAAGACTTCGCCGACGAAGTCAAGGGATGGCTGGACAAGCAGTCCAAGGACTACCGCCTCAACTTCTACGTCGACGAGGTTGGCCAGTTCATCGGCTCCAACACTCATCTGATGCTCAACCTCCAGACGATTGCGGAGAGTCTCAACACCAAGTGCGGTGGACGTGCGTGGGTGATGGTGACCTCGCAAGAGGACATGGACAAGGTCGTCGGTGACCGCACCAAGCAGCAGGGTAACGACTTCTCCAAGATCCAAGCTCGCTTCAAGACCCACGTAAAGCTCACCAGCGCCGATGTCGAGGAGGTCATCCGCAAGCGCCTGCTAGACAAGAACGACGCCGGCGCCTGGGAACTGAAGACGATCTACGCCAAGGAATCGGCCAACTTCAAGACGCTGTTCGACTTCGTTGACGGTGCGAAGACCTACCGAAACTACACCGACGAGGAACACTTTGTCGGCACCTACCCGTTTGTGAGCTACCAGTTTCCGCTCTTCCAGGCAGCGATCGAGGGCATCTCCGACCACAACGTCTTCGAGGGCCGCAACAGCTCGGTGGGTGAGCGTTCGATGCTCGGCGTCGTCCAACAGGTCGCCAAGGACATCGGCGATGTCGAGGTCAGCACGCTGGCCACCTTTGATCACATGTTCGCCGGCATCCGAGCCTCACTGAAGTCCGCCGCGCAGCGCTCCATCGACGTCGCCGAGCGCAACCTCGACAACGAGCTCGCAATCCGCCTGCTCAAGGCGCTCTTCCTCGTTAAGTACGTCGAGAGCTTTCAGGCCACGCCCCGGAACCTCACCGTGCTCGTCTACGACCGCTTCGGTCTTGATCTGCCCGCACTCGCGGAAGACGTGAAGGAGGCGTTGAGGCTCCTGGAGACGCAAACCTACGTCCAGCGCAACGGCAACGTCTACGCGTACCTCACCAACGAAGAGCAGGTCATCGAGGAGGAGATCAAGAACGTCGACATTGACGCTTCCGAGGTCAGCGCCCAGCTCTTCAAGATCTTCTCCGGTGACGTCATCAAGACCAAGATCCGCTACGCCAAGAACGGCCAAGACTTTCCGTTCGGTTTCAAGCTCGACGACCAGGTCCACGGGCCGCAGAAAGAACTTTCGGTCCACTTCATCACCCCGGAGTATCCGTATACGCCCGACGAAACGCGGATGCACAGCGCCGGAAAAGACGAGCTGCGGGTCATCCTCGAACCCGACGAGCGCGTGCTTTCGGACCTTCGTCTGTTGCTCAAGACCGACAAATACACCAAGCGAAAGAGGACCACCTCACTGTCCGCGATCGAGGTGCAGATCCTTCAATCGAAGGCGACTCTGAACCGCGAGAGGGAGAAAGAGCTTGTCCAGCGCATCCGGAGTGCGGTGGGCAAGGCGACGCTGGTCGTCAACGCTGCCGACGTGCCCGCGTCCTCGCAGGATGCAATGGGCCGTGTGGCTGAGGGCTTCCAGGAGCTTGTCAGCCGGACCTACACCCAGCTCAAGCTTCTCGGTGGTGTCACCTACAGCGAGCAGCAGGTGGCAGGTGCCGCCAACCCCGACAGCGGACTATTCGACGCGGACGCTTTTTTTAAGTTCAACCAGCCTGCTGAGGAAGTCCTGTCCGCCGTCCTCCGCAAGGACGCACAGGGCGAGCAAGTGACGATGAAGACTGTCGTTGACACCTTCCAAGCCAAGCCATATGGCTGGGACCTCGCCTCCATCGAAGTGATCGTCGCGTCACTGATCGGTGCCTCAAAGATCACGCTGACCGTCGATAGCAATATCCTCAAGCGAAGCGAGGTCGCCGCGGCGCTGCGCAACACGCAGAAGCACCCGCACGAGATCGTCGCCCCCCAGAAGACCTTCAATGAGCGCAAGGTCGCCAACTTTCGGAAGTTCTGCACCGACTTCTTCGACGAAGGCAATGCACCAAAAGACCCACAGGAGCTGGCCCGCCACGGCGCCGACAAACTCAAGGGCAAGCTCGACGAACTCAAGGCGATCGTCAGCGGCTCGAGGTACCCGTTCGTAGAGCAACTCAGTGGTGCCATCAGCCTCCTGGTGCAGACAGTCGGCAAGTCGGACGACTGGTACCTCAACGATTTCAACCTCGGCGACGACCTGCTCGAAGCCAAGGAGGGCCACATCGACCCGATCCAGTCGTTCCTTAGCGGAGCGCAACGGTCAATCTTCGACGGGGCATCAGCGCTCCTGTCCAACCACAGCAGCAACCTCAGCTACCTTCCCTCGGGCAGTGACGAGACCGTCAAGACCGCGCTGGCTGATCCGAACGCCTTTCGCGGCAACAAGATGGCCCAGCTCAGACAGGCCGCCGACGACCTGCGAAGCCAGATCGACGGGGTGGTCGCCACGAACCGGGCTTTGGTCACTGCCGTCATCGAAGGCCGCAAGGCAGAGTTGCTCGGCGGGAGCTACTACGCGAATGCGACGCCGGAGGCACAGCAGCGTGCCGTCCAGCGTGTAGTTCAGACGCTCGCCCGAGTCGCCGCCGAGAGCCAGATTGCACTCATCCTCCAGATCGGGTCGAACTTCGAGGCCAGCGACTACCCGGCTCTGCTCGACCTCGTGGCCTCCTCCCCGAATAACCCAGGTCCCGACCCCACCCCGACCAAACATACGGTCTCCGTGAAGACGATCACTGTTTCTGGCGCGTCTGGCGTGCTCGAAACGGAAGAGGACGTCGACAAGTACCTCGGTGCCTTGCGTAGCGCTCTCGTCCAGACCCTGAACGACGGAAAGCGAATCTCACTCTGATGGAAACCGCACCGCTTAAGTCCTTCGCGACGTGGGCACGCACCGCGCTCATCCGCGAGGTCACCGCGCGCATCGCCGTAGTCCTGGCGCCGGCATCCTCCGAGCGAGTCGAGCAGGCGAAGGCCGTTGCTGCCCTGGAGAAGGCGGTCGCCGCCGCCGGGGATGGCGAGAACGGTCACGCCGCCGTCGCCGACAAGGTCGCTTACACCTGGTTCAACCGAATCATCGCGCTGCGTTTCATGGATGCCAACGGTTACACCGGCGTTGGTGTTGTCTCACCGCAGGCAGGGGTTGGGGTCGGCCAGCCCGAGATCCTCGCTGACGCCAAGCGCGGCGTGATCGACAGCGACGTCGTAAGCCAGCAGACCCGCGACGCAGTGACTGCCCTTCTCAACGGGATCCGCCAAAGCGGCGATCCCCAAGCCGAGGCGTACGCCTTGCTCCTTGAGGCCTACTGCAACTACTGGCACATGGCAATGCCGTTCATGTTCGAGGGGGAGGGCGACTTCACCGAGCTGCTTATCCCGGCCAACCTGCTCGCCGACGACTCGGTGCTTAACCGCTCGGTCAAGGTCCTGACCAAGGATGTGTGCAAGGACGTCGAGGTCATCGGCTGGCTATACCAGTTCTACATCTCCGAGCGGAAGGACGAAGTCTTCGCTGGGTTCAAGAAGAACAAGAAGGCCGGAGCCGACGAGATACCTGCCGCCACCCAGCTCTTCACCCCACACTGGATCGTCCGCTACCTAGTCGAGAACTCCCTCGGTCGCCTCTGGATGCTCAACCGCCCGTCCTCCGGCCTGGTCAACCAGATGGACTACTACATCGCCCCGCTCGGCGAGGAGACCGACTTCCTCAAGATCACTGGGCCCGAAGAACTAAAAATCATCGACCCGGCCTGCGGGTCGGGCCACATGCTCACCTACGCGTTCGACCTCCTCTACGCGGTCTACGAGGAAGAGGGCTACAGTCCGGCCGACATCCCGGGCTTGATCCTCGCCAACAATCTCTACGGCACCGAGATCGACCCACGCGCGGGTGCGCTGGCGGCGTTCGCGCTCACAATGAAGGCTCGCGCCAAACAGCGCAATTTCTTCAATAGGGCCGTCGAGCCGAATGTGTGCGTTCTGGAGCCGGTTGTGTTCACACCGCAGGAATTTGACATCCTGTTGTCGAGGTCAAGCGACGAGCCCGAGGAGATTTCACTCTGGAACCAGTTCGAGCACTCGGACACGCTGGGTGCTCTGATCCGTACGCCCACCTGGTGGATTGAAACGGCGAAGAAGCGTATTTCCGCCACCGGCGAACCTCAGGGCGACTTGCTCCTCGAAGGCGTCCTGCGGCGGGCTCGCCGGGTCGTGACTCAAGCCGAATTCCTGAGTCCTCGCTACAACGTTCTTGTTGCCAACCCGCCCTACATGGGGAGTGGAAACATGGGCGCAACGTTGTCTGAGTTTGCGCGCGTGAACTATCCGACATCGAAGTCGGACCTCATGACTATGTTCATGGAGCGCGGACAGTCACTGCTGATTTCGCGCGGTGAGTGGGCGATGATCAATCTGCCGACATGGACCTTCTTGGCGTCCTCGGCGAAGTTGCGGGCCACTTTTCTGCTCTCCAACCGTCTTAGATCGATGGTGTTGACCGGGCGAGGGGTCTTCGGTTCCGACTTCGGTGCTGTCGCGTTTGTGACTACGAAGGTCGCCCCGTTGCCAGAGACGCGGGCCGTCTACCGAAAGCTCACCACCAACAACGTTGAGGTTCGGAGCAACGACGCGATTCGCAAGCTTTTTCTCGACCATGGCTTCGGCCGATTCGAACTTGCGCAATCAACCTTCTTGGATGTTCCTGGATCGCAGATCGCATTCGGGCTCGCCCCCGATCTCCTCCGTCTGTTCACATCAAGGAAGCCGCTCGGGACGGCGGTCCAAATCCGAGCAGGCATCTCGACGGGCGACAACTCCCGTTTTGTTCGGTTTTGGCACGAGATTTCGCGCACTCGGATCCACCCGGGACGCAGCGAATCTGCACCCTGGAAGCCTCACAACAAAGGGGGTGCGTTCAGACGGTGGTACGGCAACATCGAGCACGTCCTCAGGTACAACAGCGCCAGCGTGCGCGAGATGGACAGCCTGCCGGGTTTTCGCCACGACGGGCGGGACGTTTACTTCGAACCTCATGTCAGTTGGTCCGAAGTGACCTCGGGCCGCCCGAGCTTTCGCTCCTACCCGCCTGGAATGACCTTCGGGAGTGGAAGCAAAGCGATTGTCGGCGACGACCAAGAGCTGATGGCGACTCTCGCATATCTCAACTCAGCGGCTGTGGAAGAGATGCTCGGGGTTCTCAGCCCGGGCATGAAGACCGAGGTCGGACACATCGCGGGCCTCCCGGGCTGTGACTTCGGAAAAGATGCTGATGACGTAGCTGCACTTGCGCGACGGGCGACGAACCTCGCAAAGGTTGAGTGGGACTCGGTAGAATCGTCGATGGATTTTGGTCGATTGCCCCTCGTCGAAACAGGGGAGACGTCGCTCCCCAAGGCTCTATCGCGGGTTCTGGACCAGCGGCGTGAGGTTGCTGCGGAGCTGGGCCGCATCGACAACCGGGTTGATGCTCTCGTGTGGAAAAGTATCGGCCGACAGGTCCCTACGGTGGACGGGAGCGCAAAAGGCGAAGCGCGGCGCTCCCCTGAGGACGTCCTGGGACGCGATCCGTCACTCGCAGCCGACCTCGTCTCGTACTTCGTCGGGTGTCTGTTCGGTCGCTACAGCCTCAACGAGCCCGGGCTGATCCTCGCCGACCAGGGGGCGACTCTGCAAGACTATCTCGCCAAGGTGTCAACCCCGTGCTTCATGCCGGATGCAGACAACGTCATCCCGATCGTGGACGGAGACTGGTTCGAGGACGACATCGTTGAACGGTTCCGCCAGTTCCTTCGAGTTGCGTTTGGAGAGGAGCACTTCGAGGAGAACCTGCAATTCGTCATGGAGTCGCTCGGCGCGAAGAACCTGCGCGACTACTTCGTGAAGTCCTTCTACAAGGATCACGTGCAGCGGTACAAGAAGCGACCGATCTACTGGCTGTTCTCCAGCCCCAAGGGATCCTTCAATGCGCTCATCTACATGCACCGCTACACGCCTTCAACGGTCTCGACTGTGCTGAACGAGTACTTGCGCGAGTTCCAGGCAAAGATCAAGGCGAGTCTTGAGCACGCCGAACGCGCCAACAACGCGAAGGAGGCCGACCGATTGCGCAAAGTGTTGCTGGAGCTTGACGAGTATGAGCACGACGTTCTATACCCGCTGGCCTCCCAGCAGATCGCAATAGACCTCGACGACGGTGTTAAGGTCAACTACCCGAAGTTTGGTGCCGCCCTCAAGAAGATCCCCGGACTGGAGGGCGACGCATGATCACTTTCGAAGATCACGGATCGAAGGTCGCCTTGGTCTATATCCCGGGGCTCTATAGGCCGGCAAAATGGGTGGACGACAAGCTGAACTCCGAAGATCATGCCACGCTCTCGCAAGTCTTCACGGTCCAGAAGGCGGACCTGCTAAGCCAAGACACTGACGACGACGAAGACGTCCGTCGCTTCGTGATCGGCAGCCTCGACGGTCAGTATCGGACCATACGAGCAGACGTCCTTGGCCTCAAGCACGACTTGCTGATCGCAACGTCGATACACCTGACGAGATCAACGTTCGTCGCTGAACGCAACATCTCCATCTTCGGACGAATCGACGATTTGCTTACAGAGCAGATCGTCGTCGGGGGGAATCGGGAAGGCGCAATCCCCGTAGACGAGTTCGTTCGGCTGCTCCAGAGGTTCCCGACCTCGACCGAGGTCACCTACTACGCAGCAACGCGGGTCACCCGCATCCTCCGCGAGTATCTGGAAACCATGTCCGACGCCGAGCTACGGCTGGAGAACTACATCGCGCGTCGCGAACGCTCCGGGACTGAGGAACGGGTAGAAGCCCATGGTCGGATACCGGTCGCGAACGAGTTGGAGCTCGAGAAGTTCACTTACGTTCGCGACCGCCTCGTTGAGATGTTGAAGGACGCGGAGGGCTACCCCGAGGCTGACTGGCAGAGGGCAGTGGCCGACCTGTTCCTCCTTGTTTTTCCGCAGTACATCGCGGTTCTGCATAACGTCCACGTCAAGGAACTGTACTCAAACGAATCTAAGTCGACGTCCCGCTATCTGGACCTCGTGCTCGTCGGGGCCAACGGATGTGTAGATATCATCGAGATCAAGAAGCCGTTCGAGCGCGGCCTCGTATCAAAGAGTGTGTATCGCGGCAACCATGTCCCTGTCCCCGAGCTGTCGGGCGCGATCATGCAGGCGGAGAAGTACCTCTTCTACCTGAGCAAGTGGGGCAGGGGCGGCGAGAAAGCCATCACCAAGAAGCACAAATCGAATCTTCCCGTTGGCATTGAGATCAAGATCGCCAACCCAAAGGCGATCATTCTGACCGGACGCGACTACAACCTTTCTGCCAAGGAGAGGTTCGACTTTGAATTCGTCCGACGGAAGTACTCGAATGTCGTCGACATCATCTCCTACGACGACTTGCTGCGCCGTCTGGAGAACATCATCGACACCCTTACGAAGCGCGTTGTCACCGAGGGTAATCTTGGGCCTGACGACGAGATCGGAATGTCCGCATGAGTGTAGCCGCCATCCGTCCCCATCTGGAGCGCCGATTTGTCGACCACCGCGTCGTGTTTTGGCACGACGCGGAGGGCCAATTTTCCTCCGATCTCGAAATTCTCGACCTGCCAAGCGTGACGACGGTCCGCGTTGGCAACGACGAGTACGCGATCAAGAACCGGCTGCTACACGACCATCCCGAGGATAAGTTCCTTGTCTACCGCTCCGGTCAAGTGCCCGCCGGCATTGACAACTGGCTGCTCGACCTTGAGCTTGCCTACGGAGTCTTCACGGCCGATCGTAGTTCGCTCGTCTCGCAGGATCTCGGTCTCACCGCTGATGGCATCGAGGAAGTCGTAGGGGCGCAGGACAAGTTCTTCAACGCCGATAAGCGTGTCCAGAGCCTCAAGACGCTGCTCACACCCACGGACGACGCCGCCAGACTCCGCGCCAAGATGTCGGCCGTCGTGCTCGGCCAGAAGGAGCACAGCCTTCTGGAGATTACCCGCACGCTGCTCACCGAAAACGCAAGGGGCCAGCGCACAAAGTACGACGCCCTCGTCTACTACGAACTCGCCGACTTCTACTGGCGCGGGGCCGCCTCCATCTACGGCTACGAGTCGGCATCGCCGAGCATCGAGGACTTCATCTTGTGGATGTTCGTCAAGGCCATCGACGGCTTCAAGTCCGATCGACCGGGGGGGCTACAGAACATCCAGCTCGATTTTGCGAGCCTGCGCAACGACCGTCGGAGCCAGGAAGCGCTCTCGATTCTGGCTAAGCGCGCTTCTGTCGACCTCGACTACAAGGCGAGCATTGAGGCCGTGAGTTTCCGCGATCTCGTCGCGGACGACCTGTTCGAGGAGACCGACCGCAAGATCATCGTGGATCTTGCCCGGGCAGTCACCGACCGGACAGTCACCGCCCGCGAGGTCGCCGACGTCATACGCGCTCGTCAGAGCAGCGCGTGGATTGACGGCTACCGACAGCTCTACACCGCCATCGGCGCGGCAGCCGAGATGCTGTCTGCGTTGAGCACGATCGACTTCACGTTCTCGTCGTTCGACGAGGCGTTGGGGCGCTACTGCAACGACTGGTTCCGCATCGACCAGCTTTACCGCCACTTCACCTACGCCCGGCGTACTTACGAGGGGCCGCACCCCCTCGACCCGCTGCGCGAGCAGGTCGAGAAGTGCTACACCAACAAGTTCGTCTACGAGTTGGGCAACGCGTGGCAGAAGCAGGTCGACGCGGCCGACAAGTGGGGTTCGTCGGCACTTCGCTCGCAGCGGTCGTTCTACGGTAACTACGTCGAGCAGCTCGTCCGTGAGGACAAGAAGGCCGTCGTCATCATCTCCGACGCCCTTCGTTACGAGGTCGCTGAAGAGCTTGGCTCGCGCATCCGTCAGGAAGACCGCTTCGACGCCGATCTTGAGGCTGTCCTTGGCGTGCTGCCGAGCTACACCCAACTCGGCATGGCGGCTTTGCTTCCTCACCGCACCCTCAAACACTCAGCGGACGGCAAGACCGTTCTCGCCGACGACCAGCCCACGAACGGTACCGGTCCACGCTCAAAGATCCTTGAGACGGTCGGTGGCGCCGCCGTCCAGGCGGAGGACTTCAAGGCGCTCAGCCCCGAGGAGCGCCGCGAGCTCTTCAAGAACAATCGCGTCCTGTATATCTACCACGATGTCATCGACGCGACCGGGGACAAACCCGGCACCGAACGCCGGGTCTTCGAGGCCGCTGAGCAAGCACTTGGTGAATTGGTCGACCTGGTCAAGAAGGCCGCCAACGCAAACGCCACCAACATTTTCGTCACCGCTGATCACGGTTTCCTGTTCCAGGACGAGGCGCTACCCGAGCACTTCTACCTCTCGGAGAAGCCGCAAGGCGACAAAATACTTGTGGCCAACCGCCGATACGTACTCGGGCACGGCCTCAAGGACGACCCCGCTTTCACGACCTTCAACTCTGTGCAGCTCGAACTCGACAGCGAGATCGAGGTGCAGATCCCCAAGTCGATCCACCGCCTAAAACTGGCCGGCGGCGGCTCGCGCTTCGTCCACGGCGGCGCGACTCTCCAGGAGATTGTTGTCCCTGTGCTCGCGGTCAACAAGAAGCGAAAGAGCGACACCCGGCTCGTAAACGTCAAGGTGCTGCCGGACACCGACAAAATCACCACCGGCCAGATTGTCGTGAAACTGTTCCAGTCAGAGCCTGCGAGCGACAAGGTCCAGCTGCGGACCCTGCGTGCCGGCCTCTTCGTCGGGGATACGCTGATCTCCAACGACCCGCAGCCCGAGCTGACCTTCGACTCGACCTCTACCGAGCAGCGCGACCGCTACCAGAGCATCCAGTTGCTGCTCAACAAGGACGCCAATGACTATAACAACCGCCCGGTAGAGTTCCGACTCGAAGAGCGGATACCCAACACGAACCAGTGGCGCGTCTACGAGAAGGCGGTATACACGCTCAGGCGTTCGTTCACATCGGACTTCGACTTCTAAGGCAGCTGACATGACTGAAGACACAGATCTCGACGTGGTCGCCGACGACTTCCCGGATGGATCGGCCTCTGAGCTGGCAAACGACCATGTGCCGGAGCTGACCGCCCTTGACAAGAAGATCAACCAACACTTCGCGGGCCTCGTCGTCCGGAAGGACTTGGTCAAGGCCGTCAAGGGCAATGCGATCGTGCCGTCGTACGTCCTGGAGTACCTGCTCGGCCAGTACGCCGCCTCCGATGACGAAGCAACGATACAGGCGGGGATTGGATCTGTCCGCCAGATCCTCGCCGATCACTACGTCCATCGGAACCAGTCCGAGCTGGTGAAATCGACGATCCGCGAACGCGGTCGCTACAAGATCATCGACAAGGTCACGGTTTCGCTCAACGACAAGGATGACCGGTACGAGGCCGAGTTCTCCAACCTCGGTATCAAGGGAGTGATTGCGGATTCGGGCACGGTCAACGCGCACCCCAAGCTCCTCGTCGGCGGTGTGTGGTGCATCTGCGACATCGACTACTTTCACTTCGACGACGCGCGCGTCACCCCGTGGCAACTTGGTTCGCTGAAGCCAATCCAACTCTCCAACTTTGACTTCGAGAGTTACACCACCTCCCGCCGCGATTTCACGAGCGATGAGTGGATCGACCTGCTCATCCAGTCGATCGGCTTCAACCCCGACTTATTCGGTCGCCGCGCCAAACTCATCCAGCTCGTCCGGCTCATCCCGTTCGTCGAGCGCAACTACAACCTCGTAGAACTCGGCCCCAAGGGCACCGGCAAGTCACACATCTTCTCGGAGTTCTCACCCCACGGCATGCTCATCTCCGGTGGCGAAGTCACCGTCCCAAAGCTTTTCGTCAACAACTCCAACGGCCGCATCGGACTGGTTGGCTACTGGGATGTCGTCGCTTTCGACGAGTTCGCTGGTAAGAAGAAACGCACTGACAAGGCGCTCGTCGACATCATGAAGAACTACATGGCGAACAAGTCGTTTTCGCGCGGCGTCGAGACGCTTGGCGCGGAAGCCTCGATGGTGTTCGTCGGCAACACCTCGCACACCGTGCCCTACATGCTCAAGCACTCCGACTTGTTCGACGAGCTTCCGGAGAGTTACCACGACTCCGCCTTCCTCGACCGCCTGCACCACTACATCCCCGGTTGGGAGGTTGACACCATCCGGGGGGAGATGTTCTCGAACGGCTACGGGTTCGTCGTCGACTACATCGCCGAGGTGCTCAAGTCGATGCGCTCGGCAGACTACTCCGATCGCTACCAGTTACACTTCACGCTGTCGTCGGACATCTCGACCCGTGACCGCGACGGAATCCATAAGACCTTTTCCGGGTTGATGAAAATTCTCTACCCGCACGGGGAAGCGACTGTCCAAGAGATCGAGGAGATCCTCCGCTTAGCAATCGAGGGCCGCAGACGCGTCAAAGATCAGATCCTGCGCATCGACTCGACGATGGCAGACGTCAAGTTCGGCTACCTCGACAAGACCGGTATATGGCACCCGGTCTCGACTCTCGAAGAGGACGAGTACCCGTCGTACTACTACCGTGAGCGCCGCGATGGCGCTGAGGCAGAGGACATAGTGGGCGTTCCCGCTGCGGGCGCCAAGACTGCTGCGGAAGGCGCTCAACCGCCTTCGGAGGAGCAGATCGCCGTGGACCCGTTGTTCGAGGGCCACCGGGAGTTCCAGGAAAACCAGCGGGGGGTCTCGTTCGATACCCTCCTCGTCCCGTACCTGCGCGGAGCCACGGAAATCACCATAGTCGACCCCTACATCCGGCAGTTCCATCAGGCCCGCAACCTCATGGAACTCATCGAGCGCATCTCAGTTTCGAAGGACGCTGCCGAAGAGGTGAGCGTCAAGCTGATCACCTCAGAGACCACTGAGGGCGAGGAAAAGCTCCGCAAGCAGTTCGAGCTTTTACTCAAAATCAAGCAGGGAGCGTCTGCTGGTGGCATCACAGTGGACGTCGTCTTCGACAGCGGCATTCATGATCGATCTATTCTCACCGATACGGGGTGGCGGATCCTACTTGGCCGGGGGCTCGACATCTTCCAGTACGTCACCGGCGATGCCTTTGATCTCGCAAGCAAGCTTCAGGAGTTCCGTCAGGTGAAAGCGTTCGGAGTGACCTATATCCGTGAGAATGAGCAATAGCGGGGGTGAAATGGAGGGTCATCTCCCCAGCGTTGGATATTCCACTTTTGCTTGGCCACCTCCAATTCCGGAACAGGCACTTAGTCGCCGGGGCGACATGGGAGCGGCAGACAATATAAGTAAGAAGAATCCCGGCTTTGTGGCCTTCGCCAAGTCCAGCGGACTTCCGTTCAGCCTTACGAGCAGTTTGAAGCCGCTGGCGTCGTAGAGAGGGGCGATCTGTACCGCGACATCGCCAAGCAGATCTGGAACCGCGACGATCTCCTTGCTGTCGAGGAAGGGCACAGCTGATGACTGGCGCGTAGCGGCCCTGCATCCATAGGGGCACTGGCACCGGCAGTCGAAGAAATTGCTGGAACGATTTGAGTTCATCGCCCGCGGCGTCCGCAAATCACCAACTACCGGCTCAGATGCCTACTCGCCGCCGGCGGACACCGCCCCTACCGGGCGAAACAATCCAACCATGCCTAAATGTGAAGAGCCAGATTATGGAACCCTGGTTGTGTTGATTTATCCGGAACAGGTGCCGGGGTAGCCCGGGGCCAGCATTTTGAACGAAAAACGGAAACTCAACAGTCCCAAGTATCTTTTGTGGCATGATTCCTAAGGCACAGGCGTGCCCTTCGAAGGGTGAGGATCAGGATGAGTTATAGCAACAAGACGTACGTTGCGTTTGCCAGCGAAGACATCAAGCAGTACTACTTGATGGAAGCTTGGCGCGAGAGCGAACACATTGAATTTTCGTTCTTCGATGCCCACAATCTGTATATCTCGCTTGACGCAAGCAAACCTGAGACGATCAAGCGCAATCTCCGTGAGCGCATGAAGAACGCCAAACAAGTGGTTCTCCTTGGAAGCCCCGCCGGACGCCGCAAGGGGTCGGACGGAACTTCGTTCCTCGCGCACGAGGTCAAGGTTCTCATGGAATTCAACCTACCCGTGGTCATCGCCAACCTCGACCGTGACCGAACTGTGGACAGAAACTTCATCCCACAGCCACTTTTGGACAATCGGTATCACACAATTTCCGTGTCTTTCCAGCCCAAAATCATTCAGTACGCACTGGACAAGTACGCGCCGGCCTTTGCCCGAAGCGCTAAGGAGGGGCCGTACCAGTACAACGCGTCTGTCTACACGGGTCTCGATCTGTGAGTGGCATTCCGAGCGAATTGCGCAGCAAACGCTTCTTCGCTAAAGCCACGGGTCGGTCACTCGCGATACTGGGCGGCGTATCCATTTTCGTCGGATTATTCGACATCTTCTTCCCGGACGTGCTCCCGCACTTTGGGTGGGCAGTCTGGCCAGCCTTGGGTTTGTCTTGCATCGTTGGTGCGTGGCTTGCTTGGCCACAGCCAATCGGGTTCGCATACAAGTCGCCACAGACTACAGTTCGCATCATCTCGGGGGACTTCTTTGATAACAGTGCGGCTGCTGAGCACCTTGTCGTCGGGGTGAGTACGTCCTTCGATACTCGTTCCCCAATCATTGCCCCAGCAAGTTTGCAGGGGCAATTTCTGCAACGGGTCTACCTAAACGACGCAGATCGATTGGACGCCGAATTGGTGACCGCCCTCCAGCCGTACGCGAGTCGCGCGGAACCAATTGAAGGCAAGGAACGCGGCAACAGGTTGGCCTACCCAATCGGAACGACGGCTGTCCTGCAAGGGCCAAGTCGCACGGCATTCTTGCTTGCCTATACAAAAATGGACAAAGAGGATCACGTCTCAACGGATGTCGACTTGGTTTGGGAGAGCTTGACTAGTCTTTGGGACCGTGTCAGAGTACGCGGAAACGCTACCGTGGTCAGGATGGGCGTGATCGGCGGGGGCCTTGCCAATTTATCGTCTACACTGCCGGCGATGGATGCCATCCGCTTTCAGGTTCTTTCGTTCATGCTCGCGTCCCGTAAGGAGCGCATTTGTGACGGTCTCAATATCGTTGTGAGACCAGGGGAGTATGACGAACTGGATCACGCCGTCTTACATGACTTCTTGAAGTCGTTGGGGTGACGAGATGATCCTATACAACTGCCGGTAAATGATAATTGCGCCTTTTGCGACTACTGAGTGGCACGCGGCCGTACACCGTCCTACAGCGGGACCCAAACGCGGCGGCCCTCGTCACTCAGGAGCAGCGGGGAATGAGTCATTTGCTAGTGCTGAAATCAGGAGCTATGCCCGCGCCGTGATCAGGTTGCCCGTCGCCTGGAATGTACTGACTATTCGTCAGAACATCGGGGGACATTGACCACGGGATTAGTGTCAAACGACCCGATAGCTGCCCTTCGTATTTGTGATACTGCTTGGATCGGGGCCAGGAAAGTCACGGGGTGGACATAGTCATCAGCAATCACGGCGTCTCGGTATCCCTAGAGATACAGGACCTATTACCGATCTGGCGGCAATGTTCTAGCCCGGGGTTTTCATGAGGCTGTCGCCCGCGGGGTGTGTTAAAGCGACGAAAGGTGCTTCTGAGCTGGGAAAATAGTGTTGTCGACGCACTGATCCACCGGCTGAAAGAAGCACCTTTCTGATGTCCAAGATTACCGGAGTTTTCCCGTCCCTTCCTGTTGCCACGACGGAGCAGTCGCTGGTCTCCCATGCCGGGCTGAACGTGGTGACGTCTTTTGTTGACGCGCTCGGATTCAGGGACCTATGCGAAGACCGTTTGGGCCAGTTCGTCCCCTCCGGCGCCTGGCACCGGCCCG
>NZ_PZKO01000075.1:0-22471 GCF_014926485.1 Pseudarthrobacter sp. AB1 | reverse complement strand
GTTCGATCAGGACGCCGCGAACCTGTTCTTCCAGCTCGTCTCGAGCCGCTACGAACACGCGTCCATGATTCTGACGTCCAACCTCCCGTTCGCCCGCTGGGGCGACGTCTTCGGAGACCTGACCATCGCCTCGGCCATGATCGACCGGATCGTCCACCACGCCGACGTCATCAGCCTCAAAGGCAACAGCTACCGCCTCAAAAAACACCAACCTGCCGCCAGTACGGCACAATAGAACAACAACCCGTGGCCCCGTTTTCAATTGGCACTATTGGCCCTATTTTCGGTTGGCGTTAACACGGACAGAATTACCGTTACTGAGGACGGGCCTGTGGCCAAGGCGCCACGACGAGCGCGACGGCCGACGGATCGTAGGCGCGGGCCAGCTGGGTGAGGAACGGACGTGGCAGGCTTGTGACCTGAAGAATGACCCGGTTGTTCGCAGCATCCGGGAAGGTCGACCACACCGTGACAGCAGCCCGGCCTCGGGGGCCGATCGCCGAGTCCATGATGTGCTTCAGATAGCTGCGGCTGCGCCGCACTGATTCAATGCGCACGGGTATATCTGCCTGGAAGGAGGCTGCCTGTTCGCGGCCGGCGGCGGAGACCACGGTAATAACAAGTTCGCCTCGGATCCTGTCGACCCAAGGAAATGACAGGTCATCGGGGTGGGCGGCGCTGAGGAACTCGGCCCGATTCAACGTCCTGGCCAGGTTATCCGGAAGTGGTTCCGAAACCGTTGGAGCCGCGCTCAGCACGACAATCGGTGGATCTCCGGATCGCGTTGGCTGGGGTCTGTTCCCGGTCAGGGTGTTGGTTTGGCCGTTGCGATCGTCTCACCACCGGCGGCGTCGATTACTTTTCTGGTCCCGAGCGGGGCCTTGAGCGTGAGGGTGACGTCATGGTTCTGGGCTATCTGACAGGTACTTGAGGAATCCGGGTTCCTGGACACAGTAATGGTGACGGTGACGGAGTCGGCCTGTTCTTTGGCTTCTGCGGACTTGAGCGTATCGCACGCCCCGTAACCGGTAGTGACGGTGACCGAGTTCGATGTCTGGTCGGTCCGATAGCTGAACACCAGCGCGATGTAGTCGCCCGGGCTATTCGGAGGGACGGTACCGGTTGGGCTTGGCTGCTGGGGAGGTGCGCACCCACCAGCCATAAGCCCTATCAGGAGGACTGCCCCCGCGCGCGACGCTAACCGGATCATAAGGTGCGCAGCCACCCTGGATAACCCCAGTAGGCGTCCCAGATGTCGCTGTAGATCTCGACACAGCCACCGCCACCACCACTATGTATGCCTTTGGCGGCGATACCACCGTCGGACCTCACGGTATAAACCGGTCCGCCAGAGTCGCCCGCAGCGGTGCAACTTCCGCCCTTCGTGCCCCACGACACGTTACGCGCCACTGTCCCGCCGCTGTATGTAAAGTTCCCACGTGCCGCCTGGTTCACCCACCCGCAGAGCTCACCGGAGTAGGCTCCACCGGTGCAATATTGGTCGCCTACCTGGGGACTCCGCGACCACATCTCCCTGACTGTGAGGGCATTGCCGGACCCTGGCCCGCCCACGTATATGTTGGTACCCGACTGAAGACCTCCATTGAGTCTGATCAGGGAAAGATCGCCGCTGTAGTCGGACGCTCCGGGAAAGCGGACCGAACCGTATCCAGACAACCAGTTCGACTCACTCGCGTTGATCCATCCCATGCTCTGGGCGGGGGTTGATACAGAGCCTCCGTCAGGGCCGCAGTGTCCTGCGGTGATCATGTAGTAGTTGGATGAATCGTTCCATGGCCACCCGACGGTGCAACCGCCGGCGGGAGCGTTGATATTCGCCCCTGGTTCGCACTGGCTGGGACGGTGCTGCCCCCACTTACAGCTACCAGCGCAAGAACTACGGGAACGACCGCTTTCCGGATCCTCATGATGCTCCCCCAACGTCATTGTTCTATCGAATCGATGTGGGCAGTCTCGTGTAGCCAAGACAGGTTGTCAATGGGCTGTGCTGGAAGGATCGACAGACTTTGCTAAGAAGGGGCCTCTATCTCGCCCGCGCGGACCATGGCCAACAGCAACAGAGGTCGAAAATATTCGTCCGCCTCCCGCGCTCCCATGGCCCCATCGGGTCCATGGGAGGCGTCAGGGCGTGCGCGACGCTAAGAAACGGTGTCCGGTAACGATCGTTCGCATGACATAGCCGGAGATTCCCTGCAACCCCCGGAAATACACGGGTTCGACGTGTAACGGTTGCCGTGTACGCGCCAAGGTAAGGGGTACCTCCCCTTCACAAGCCACCCGACTGACGACCGCTTGTCCTTGTCCCATGAGTGGAACACCTCTGATAGTGTCCCACTCATGGGACAAGAATTGATTGAAGAAGAGTTTAGTGCCGTCACTGGAAGTGGCTACGCGGTTGGCAAGGATTCGGCGGGTGTGCCGGGGGTTGTGCTGGAAGCCAAGCTGCGTGCTCTCGCAGCAGTGGACGCTCAGCGTACGGTTACCACTCAGGCGATGGTGGCGCTTAAGGCTGCTGGGCTGTCCGTTCGTGACATTGCCCGGCAGCTTGAGGTATCCAAAAGTAAGGTCAGTCGGGAGCTACGGCGGACACCGTTTCGATTCATGCCGCAACCGGAAATTGACGCAGCTGTTGAGGCTGTGTGGGAATCCGGGTTACAACGCGAGCGGACCCGCCTGGTTCCACGGGAGGGCGATCTCGCACGTGAGTTAACGATGATGTTGAACATTCTCAATTCTCATCGTGGTACTGACGAATAACGGGTCGTTTCAGCCGCGATATAACCAGCAGGTCCTTAACGTCGGATATTTCACTTTTCACAAGCCACCCCTATAAGCGGTGAGAACTCCAACGAAGAACGCATTCCTGTTATCAGCCGTCCAGGTGCGAGCGAGACTGATGATCACCCGCATGTGGTCTTTGCGGAATCGCAGCGGCCTGGTCTCCGGCTCGACTGAACCACGGGCAAGCTTGGGTATAGCCGGCGCCCGCCCAAAAATGTCATTGGCGGGAATCTGGCTGTCATCCGGAGCAAAAATCTGTCCGAACCGATTCTCTGCTGCGACCCAGCTGATCGCGTTCAGGACAATTCCCGGATACGAGATCCCTGTGCTGTCATGGTGCTCCCCCAGCCACTGGTTCAGGTCCTTGGGAAGGTAGAGAGTGACGTGCCCTGAATGTTCCTCTTCGGCGGGTTCGATCTTGGCCTGGGCTGTGACATCGAAAGCTGGCGCCGGCCGGTCCACTGCCTGTACCGGTGAAGCCGCCGCAGCCGCTGCAGCGGTATTCGATGCTGGTGCTTCAGCAGGATCCGCAACCTCAGGCGCAGGCTCCGGCGCAGCTACGCGCACCGACGGGGCTTCAAGCGTTTCAGGTGCAGGCTCAGGCGTTGTTTCGAGAAACTGCTCGACTGGAGCCACTTCAACTGAGGCAGGCGGCACAGGTTGCAGCACGCGCCTTTTCAGGCCGCTGAGGGCGCTGAGATCCATCTTTCCCGGGCTGGAGGGCAGGCTCATTTGGCGGCTACCTCAAGGTTCTCGTCAAGCACTTCCTCCTGGGCCTGTAGCTCCTGGACGATCTGCTCGGTCAGTCGCATGTAATCCTCGGCAAGGTTGCCTGCCGACTGCGCGATGCGGGGTTCATCCGAGGTCTTCCCCTTGTTACGCAGGCGCTCCCAGAACGGTGACTGAGTCGCTGCCCTGGCGGCCAGCTCGTGTGCAGCGAGACCACGGAAGCTGGCGTCTGCATCAGCTGCAACAACGTCTCGGATACTGCCTTCGAACACGGGCGCGATGCCGTCCAGGGACTCCTCGAGCAGTGTGCGGGCCTGTTTGTCCACGTTCCTAGCGTTAGTGGGAATGCCAAAGAGGATGACCCCGAGCAGCGACACTGCTGGATTGTCACTCTGGACACTAAGAATGCGACGGGCCAGAGACTCAAGGCCGCGAATAGACTTCGGCTCAGGCTTCACGGGCGCAAGAATCCAACGGGAGGCCAACATCGCTTCCTCAATGGCGGTCCAACCGGCCTCTGATGGCGGGGTGTCGATCAGGACGATGTCGTAGTTCGGGGCAATCTTTGCCAAGGTCCGTGCCACTCCCCCACGCATCTTGCCCTGGCGGGATGCATCTCCCTGGAACGTGTCCATGAGCTGCGCTGTGTGGTTGCCGCCGGCCAGGACATCCAGGCCCGGCCGCACATCCTTGATTGGCACCGGGATCTTGTCGTACCGGACTGCAATGTCCAGTGCTTCGCCGCGGTCGTACCGGTCATCGTTGATGATGCCCAGGTTGGTAGACGTGTCACCCTGGGAGTCCAGGTCGACGACGAGCACCTTGTAACCGGCTTCAGCGAGAAGAGCAGCGAGATTGGTGGTCACGGTCGTCTTGCCGACGCCGCCTTTGCCATTGGAGATGCAGATGGTGCGTCGCGACGCCAGTTGAACGGCGGGCGACAACGTGTGCGAGGTAGTTGCCGTATCCATAGTGCACATCCTAAGTGCGACCAGTGCAGTGCAGCGGCATATTCACTGTCGTGTCGAACTACAGCACTAGTGAACTTACTTTGCACTAGTTAACCAGTAGCTATGCAGTTTAAAAGGAGTAACTAGACACCAGTGCTGCATCTCTTTCGCACTAGCTTGGCTATCGCTGCACAAGTACATAAGCATCGCGCTGCCCATGTAGTCGCTATCAAGCGCATAAGTAAGTGCAAAGCGCATGCAAGTGCAGAGCAACAGTACATGTATAGCTGCTCTGCAGTAAGCTCTCCAGTATCTATGCACTATAAACTGCCCGAATAATGCAGTAGACACGCAGTAGATGAAGAGTAAGGGATACCGTTAAAACGAAGCATGGCCTACTCGCACAGGTGGGGAAGTGCGATCATCCACTTCCCTTCGGCGACAGCGCCCGCGCGAGACCCGGCAAAGCCGGGTCTCGCACCTGAAAACGATTTCCGCCAATTGTGCTGACGAAGCGACACGTGACTGAACAACACCATCGGAAAGCTGGCGACATCGAGGCAAGGATTACCCCAGCACTACGAGCCGGCCGTCAGTGCCTACGTCGTCGCGGCCGAATTGCGCAGACACGTCTCCAAGCACCCCCTCGGATGGGTCCGTTCTGGATCGTTATCGCATTGCTCATACTGAATCGAAAGTGCGCGGAAGGGTACAAAACCCTGTCTAAGCTGCCACCCACAGCGCTGCGTCGTCGGAAGGTATCAAGTGTTCTTCTCGTCCCCGTCAACAACCGCCTAAGCCTTGACTCGGCCGGGCCAACCATCTTCCAGACCACTCCCCGTACCCCTCTTCCCCTGGTCATGATGCTGGGGCGAAGGCCATGT
Organism: Pseudarthrobacter sp. AB1; assembly: GCF_014926485.1. Lineage (NCBI taxonomy): Bacteria > Bacillati > Actinomycetota > Actinomycetes > Micrococcales > Micrococcaceae > Pseudarthrobacter > Pseudarthrobacter sp. AB1. The sequence continues at coordinate 17,106 of NZ_PZKO01000075.1, read as the reverse complement.
CCGAGAGGGTCCAGTCATCCGGTGGTCCTTCGAACGTCTCCCAGGGGTAATCGTCAGCGGGGGAGAGGAGCTCGGGGACTGTGTGGGCGCGTTTGGTGAGCCATTCCTTCCAGATGATGCGGTCCTGATGGTACTTCTTCAGCTGCCCGGCGACGGCGTCCAGGACACCGAACCGCTCAGCGAGATCCTTCAGGGACGTGGCGGCCACGATCGACCAGGCAAGGCCCTTGTCCCTGCTGATCAGGTTCCACGCTGCCAGGACCTCCAGAGCTTCACTCAGGGCCGTTCTGGAGAGCCCGCTGGCCCGGATAAGATCCACGCTCCGCAACGGCACCGACGAGTGTTCCAACGCCTCATAGGCGAAAGCCGCCGGCATGCCGAGTTCCCGGAATACCGGGCGCAGGGCGTGGATCTTGCCTTTGGACCAGGACAGATCTTCGGCTGCCGGCTTCACATCCTCGGGAATGGTCAGCATGTACTGATCTCCCTTGGTTCCCCTGCCACACTCGACGCGCGTCACCAGAGACTCTGGTTCTGACCTCAACGCCCGCAGATGTGTGGCAACAGTCGTGTGGTCCAGCCCGGTGGCCACGGCAATGGACCGGACACCGAACTCCACAAACCGGGACCCTGTCATGTGCGCAGCCTCGCCGAGTGCACGCAGGATCATTCGTCGGGCGAGCCCGTTCCGGGAGTCCTGGTACCGGGCTTCCTGGATCCTAAGCGCGTTGCGCCAGGTTCGGATGAACCGGTGCTCGGCATCCGAAGTTGACGAGACCGCAGACCCTGGAGACCCTCCCGCCTGTGTAAATGGCTGGCTTGTGGGGTTTTTACGGGCATTGTTCTTCCCGTCCCGACTGGTACGGGTTTTTTGTACGTACGTGACGGCGTTGGCCCAGTCCTCTTTCAGGGCCTTGGTCCGGTGTCGGGAGGGGTAGCGGGCGTAGAAGGAGGCCAGTCCCGGCCAGTGGCCTTGGAACATGCGGCGCTGCACATCGGTGACGGCGAGGCCTGCGGCCGCGGCGCCGGCCAGGACGGCCTGGCGGGCCTCGGAGTCAGTGGGATACCTGTTGGCGTCGTACAGCCCGGTCACGGCCAGCTGCAGCATGGTTCGGGACATCCGGCCCGTGCCCTGCAGAACCTGCTGTGAGCCTTCATCTAGGGCCGGTAGCGCCGTGAGGGGTTGTTCCAGGCGCACGGCACGGACCGCGGAGATCTCCCCGGCCAGCTCAGCGTTCATGGCCGTCCACACACCAGGTGTGTTCGGCCGCCGGGCGACGTCGTAGGCGATATTCAGGCTCATCGCCAGTTCCTGGTGGCCACCGCGCTTGTGCGGGGAACCAGGAACACGCATGCAGCCGTGCAACAGGTTTTGGTGCGGGGTCTTGTCCAGGCTCTGGTACCGGGTGCCCAGGGCCTCGACAAGATCACGCGCCTGCGAGAACGTCACCCGCTCCTGCAGCGGGATGTACACGTGGCGGCCACCGTTGGGGGAGTAGTCCTCGATCCACCGCGCACCGCAGCGACCCAGCCAGGACGTCACCGCCCTGACTTCAGCAGTGACCAGGTCAACGCCAGCAACGGATGAGTCAAAGTCAAGGAAGATCGCAGCGCACGTGCCGTCCTTCCCGAAAATACGCACCGCGGCCGGGAACGAGGGGAGAGCCCCGGTCAGGTCCCGTTCATGCTTCTGCGGATACGACTTACCGCCATCACGGGACAGGCGCACCCGCGGTTGGCCCGCGAGAAGGGGGGCCAATGCCGACCACACAACCCCAGGAGCCGAAACAGGCGCCGGCGCGACACGGACACGAATGTTGGGTGCAACGGATGTTGACCCAACAAAGACTGGCTGTACGATAGGACCAGTTCCTTTCACTTGTGGAAGGGTACGAAAAAATCCACCCACAGGGTGGGTGTTGAATAAAGTTCAGATCGGGTCCCGCCAAGAACATGATCTGAACGACAAACTTCTGAGGCACCGGCCCCGCTAACAGCGGGGCCTTCCTCGTTTAACCGGCCTGTGCCATAGGCAAGGCCTCCTGGTGGCTTCTAAGCTGGTCTAGGTCCAGGGAGTCGATAAAGGCAGTAACAACCGGTGTCAGCAGCGTGACGCCGTCTGTACCGAGGATATCCAGAGCCTCGGCAAGCTTTGCGGCCCGCTCGATGTCCGGCTTCACAGTAAACGTGTGCCGAGAGCCCTTTGAAGGCCTCCCCATGGCACGTCTTGTGAGTGTTGTCATGTGCCCATCGTGTCTTAATTTTCGATTACAGAAACGATTATCGGGCGGCGTGTCGCAGTCAAAGAACGTTTAACGCCCTGAAAGGTAGTCCTTCAAAGCAATGAGGAGGCTGTCCAGGCGTTCGGCGTTGACGGAGAACGCCACCGTTCGCCCCCGCCTTTCGCCTACTGGAAGATTCGCTTCCACGAGCTGCGCGGCCTCAAGGTTCCTTAGTGTCCGTCTGGCGGTATTCGGGTCGGTGCCCAGTTCGCGCGCAAGCTCCACGGCCCCCGTTGGTCCGTTGATGGACAGGTGGCGCAGTATTGCGCGGGAGAACATCGTGCCGAACGACTCAATAGCCATTTCTACATCCCTTGGCAAGGCGCTCTGAGGGCGTAGGTATCGGGGCATTCATTCATAATCTCATTTCTTTCGATTTCCACGCACCGTCGGGAAGGCGACATTTAATGTTCTTTTCGGATACTGTCTTAACTGTTGCACAAACAAGAGCACAGATAGCGAGTGACCACTGACACAGAAAGGCCGTGTGACAAGCGATTCCGGCTCAACGTGTGGACAATGGCCTGTTGGTCCACCGAATGGAATTTATCAATGCAGCTGGTGGATGTGGAAACGATGTCCAAGGGGGAGGGGCGGATCTTGAAGAGTTTATTGCCGTTTGGTACGCCGTGGCAGATGGACGGCGCCCTGCGTGAACGGGCGATCCAGGAACGTGAAGTCTTCCGGTCCTGGGTGGCCGGACTGGACGCCCCTGCAGGGCAGGGGCGGGTGCTTAACGAGCTTCTGGAATTGATGGATGAGCGCGAGTTCATTGAAGGACGCGCTGCTTGCGTTACCTACGAGTCCGAGCACGCCCGCCGTTCAGGGCTGGGGGACTCCCTGGAAGCTGTCCTCAAAGACTTGACCGGCGCCGGCCTGCTGTCCTCCCACAGGGCCGCCGAGGTCTTCGAGGATGGCCGCCCGGGCGTGGTGCTGCGCATTCGACGCCCTGGCGTTCTCCTGACGGTGGAAGCCGCCGGCCCTCTGTGGCTCAAGGATTCCTGGTTCCGTAACCAGGGCGAGGGACTGTCCTGATGCAGCCAAAGTCGCTTGGCTTGGTGGCAGTCATTGCCATCCCCGGGCTGTTCCTCGGCCTGATCTTCTCCATGCTCTTGCTGTTGGCCCCCGCGAAGCCTGCTGTGGCTGACTGCGGCTCGGCCATCTCTATTGTCATCGACGCCAACACCAAGGTCGATGGCTACACAGAAGAGCAACTGAAGAACGCCGCGTCGATCATGGGTGCCGGTAAGGCACTGGACCTGTCCGTCCAGGGTCAGATGATCAGCGTCATGGTTTCCCTCGGGGAGTCAGGGTTGCGTGTGCTGGACCACGGTGACGGACCCGGCCCCGATTCCCGGGGGTTGTTTCAGCAGCGCGACAACGGTGCGTGGGGCTCCTACGCGGACCGCATGAACCCCGCTGCCAGCGCCACGAACTTCATCAAGGCCCTGCAGGCTGTCCCCGGCTGGGAGCTGTTGGAGCCGACCCTCGCCGGCAACAAAGCCCAGCGCAACGCCGACCCGTACCACTACCAGAAGTACTGGCCCGAGGCCGCCAAGCTCGTCCAGGCCCTCGCGGACGAAAAGTTCACTCTGGAAGGCAGCGACTGCGCCATCCCGGGACAGTCCGGTGCCGGCGATGACTACCCGTGGAAAGACGCTCCCACTTGGTTGCAGGTCGGAGCGAAGGCTGCCAGCACATCGCCGCTGAACATGTACTACCGCGAGTGTGTGGACTTCGCGCTGTGGCGGGTGAACCAGCAGATGGGTTCCACCAGCGCACCGTTCAAGTTCCTCAACGGGACCTTCCGCCCGGACGGGCAGCGGTTGGGTTCTGCGGTGACGTGGAAAGCCGGGTGGGACGCCAAGGGCTGGCCCACCGGCAACACCCCACGGGCCGGCGCCGTCGTTTGGTACGCCCCAGGAACCGGCGGTTCCGATCCGGAGTACGGCCACGTTGCGGTGGTCAAGGAAGTCAGGGACGACGGGACCTACGTCGAAGAGGGCTACAACGGCAACCCAGCCCCGGATGACCACAACTACTACACCCGGACAGTCAGCACCAATGTCCCCTCAGCTTTCCTGTACCTGCCCACTCAAGAGGAGAAGAAGTGAAAAAGCCCTTGGCCCTGCTCGCCGTGGCCCTGCTCTGCACTGCGTGCGCACCGGCAGCGAACACGACACCGGCAACGTCACCATCAGCCAGCACCACGCCCACGGCGGCCGCGCCCGTTTCACTGAGCGCCAACAGTGGACCACAGGCACCCGGGGGAACAGTCCCGGCCACCACCGGCATCACCTGGGACCAGGCGAGCAAAGACCATGCAGTGGAAGTCGCTGAGAATGCGATGGCTGACTTTGCCCGCCCTGGCGTGGAGGAAAAGCAGTGGGCCAATGATCTTGCCCGCTGGCTCACCCCGCAGGGCACCGCCGACTACTCGGCCGTGGACCCAGCGAACGTCCCGGCCAACCGTGTCACTGGTCCGGCCAAGCTGATCGTCGATGAAGCCAACGGCTACGGCGTCACGGCGGCGGTCCCCACCAATGCCGGGACCTACACCGTGCAGCTGCTCCGCACGGGCAAGGATGCCCCGTGGAAGGTCAACCGGCTCACACCACCAACGTCCTAAGCGCCGCACCTCTCCATCTCACACGTAAGGAAGAAGTTCATGGGTACTACATCAACCGAGGTCCTGGCCTTTCCAAACATCAGGGCCATCGTCCGTGACAATGGGACCGCTGAGGTCCTCGTCGCGGGTAACTCCCGCATCGTGCCTGCCGGGGACTCCGTACAGGATCTTCGCAACAACGCCCTGGCCCTGGTGGTGGGCGAGGCGCAGACGCTGCAGCGCCCCGTCCGGGTCCAGATCGAGGATCCCGAAGGACACGGTGAACTGATCGTGCACCCGGACAACAAGATCGAATCCGTCTCCTACGAACCGCGCCCGACACGCCGCCGGGTAGAGGCCCCGGAAACCACCCCCGAGACTGTCGCTCCGACCGTCATTGATACGGTCCCTGTTGCTGCTCCTGAACCAGTAGCCGTCCCCGCACGGCCCATCGCTGCGGCAGCGGTGGACCGCCAGCCATGGCCGCCCAACCCCGTCGAGACCGAGCCAGCAACCGAGATTCCTGAGCCTGCTCAGCCGTCGGCCGCCGGCGCAGAAGTACCGCAGACCACCGCAACCGTCCCGGAAGCACCGCTTACCCGGCGCAGCTTGAAGGAGACCTCGTTCCTGGTCAGCGCTCCGGTTTTGGAACCGGCAACACAGGGATGGCGGGGAACGCTCACGCGCCTGGGATTGCGGATGGACCCCTCAGCGGAAGAACTCTCCGAGCGGGAGGACATTCGCACGGTCAGCCAGCACTGGCCCGGCCCGCGCACCATCGCGGTGGTGAACCGCAAGGGCGGGGCGAACAAGACCCCCACGGTGGTCATGCTCTCGGCGATCCTTGCCCGCTACAGCGGCGCGGCCACGGTCGCGTGGGACAACAACGAATCCCAGGGCACCCTGGGCTGGCGCACGGAAAAAGGCGCCCACGACCGGAGCGTCCTGGATCTGATCGACTCGTCCCAGTCGCTGCTCTCGCCGTCCACGAACGCGGCCGAAATCGCGAAGTTCGTCCATCATCAGACCGGTGACAAGTTCGATGTCCTGCGCTCAGATGAGAACGAGGAAGGCGACCACGAAGTCACCGCCGAAGAAGTCGATATCGCCCACCAGGTGCTCACCCGGTACTACCGGTTAGTGGTCATGGATTCGGGCAACACCGCCCGCGCAGCGAACTGGCGCCGGATGATCGACCACACCAACCAGCTCGTCGTACCCGTGACGGCCATCGAGGACCGCGCAGAAGCCGCACGGCTGACGTTGCAGACCCTTGAATCCCGTGGTGGCAACGACGCCGAGCTGGCACGCAACGCCGTCGTGATCGTCTCCGAATCCACCGACGCCAAGCGAATCATGACCGGAGATGCCTTGAAGCGGGCCAAAGACGAGGCGCAGCGAATCGCGGACGGCTTTGAGCCGTTCGTCCGGGCGGTCGTCAGGATTCCTTACGATCCGGCCTTGGTCAACGGTCCCATCCGCTATGAAGCCCTCCAACCCGCCACGCAGCGGGCATGGCTGGCCGCAGCGGCCGCCGTCGCTGACGGCTTCTAAGACACCCCGTCAACGGACCTTGAAAGGAGGAGCCATGCAACAGTCCCTGAACCCCTGGATCACCAGCCCCGCCGCCGACAGCGCTGAAGAGGAAGCGACGGATGCGCACGTGCCGCCTGCGGCAGTGATCAGTGCGCCGCTGAGGGGAATGGTTGAACCGGACGCAGCCGACCGCCTGGGCTGCCGCAGCATGTCAGGTTCTGCTGCGCTGTGGATTACCGGCGCCCACGGGGGAGCCGGTGAAAGCCGAATCGCTGCCCTCCTCGAGGGGGCACGCGTCACCGATCACTGCTGGCCCGTCCTGCAGGACCGACGCACACCACGGGTGCTGCTGGTCTGCCGGGCAGACATGCGCGGCCTAACCGCCGCCAGGAGCGCACTGACCCAATGGGCATCAGGGGCCGCACCGGAGCTGGATCTGCTCGGCCTCGCGGTCCTTGCAGACGCGCCAGGGAAGAATCCCAAAGCGCTCCGTGACTTCGCCGCAATCGTCGGCGGGGGAGCCCCCCGGCTCTGGATCCTGCCCTGGGTAGAGGCCTGGCGGCTTGGGGATTCCACGACACCGCCGCCGGCCCGCGAGTACCAACGCTTCATCACTGACTTGGCCGTCCTGGCCACCGACACCACATCAAGCACCACCAACTGAAAGGTCTCAGGTCTCACCATGAACTCCTTCTCCGCACTTGTAGCAAGCGTCATTCCCAACCCCACTCCGGTCGTCCCGGAGCAGGCCGGCGGGCTGCTCACGATCCTGAACTGGGCTGCGGGTATTGGCCTGGTCCTGGGCGTCCTTGGCGTCATCATCGTCGGTATCAAGCTCGTCATCTCGCTCCAGCGCGGCGAGGGCGGCCAGACCCTCGCCAGTCTCGGCTGGGTCCTGATGGGCTGCATCATCATCACCGGTGCTTCCGGCATCGTCCGCGCCTTCGTCTAACCAGCACCAACAACGGGAGGTTCACCATGAGCCAGTCAACAGAGAGCACCACCGAAAGCAATCCGTTCACCAAACCCGGTTTCATCATTGCTGCCGCGCTGGTGGTCGCGCTGATCGCAGCAGCCATCGTCATCTTCCTGCTCCCCAAAGGACAGGGCAACGCACAACCGGCCCCGTCCCCGTCCCCGGCAGAGTCCAGCAACTCGGCCACAGCCAGCCCCAGCGCTTCGGGTGAAGCTGGCAAAAGCATCTGTGGACTGCCCGCCTCGTCGGAATCGGCACTGGGGGCGGCACCGGATACGAAATGGGAACTAGTGGGGACGATGGCCGCGCCAGTCGATCCGAAAATTGGCCCGGGAAGGACGGACGATCAGGGCATCAGGTCCTGCTTCGCCCATACACCAACAGGGGCCCTGTACGCGGCGGTGAACCTTTGGGCGCTAGGCATCGACCCCTCTAACGAACGCGCCATTGCCGAGCAGCTTGCAGCCAAAGGACCTGGCCGTGACGCCGGGATGAAAGCACCCCAGACCCCCGCCCCGGCCTCGGCCGTGAAGGTCCAGATAGCGGGCTTCAATGTCTCATACACGGCGAACCAGGCCGTAGTGGAACTGGCATTCAAGGCGGACAACGGAGCGCTTGCTTCGGTCCGGACAACGCTGCTTTGGCAGGACGGGGACTGGAAGGGCGTCGTCGCGGACAATGGCGCACCCCTGGAGGAACCCCGGCAAGTCCGTGACCTTTCAGGATTCATCCTCTGGAGTGGAGCATGAGGCCTACCTGGAACCCGGTAGGGGACTGGTTTTCAGGGCTCGCGGATGACGCTATGGGAAACATGGCGAAGGCCATCCTGGAAGGCATGAGCCAGATGGTGACAACTCTGTCGACCTTCTGGGTGTCCATGCCCACGGTGAACCTTGCCAGCGAGGACGGGGCCACGCCAAGCCCCATTGTTTCTGCGGTCAATAGCGAATTGTTGCCCTGGACGCTGACGCTGGCGGTCCTAGCGGTGATTATCGGTGGCATCCGGATGATCTGGGAGCAACGCGGGGCGCCGCTGAAAGACCTTCTGCGGTCCCTGGTCACTCTGACCTTGGTGTCGGGTCTGGGGCTGGGTGTCATCTCGATCCTGGTGATCGCCGCAGATGCTTTCTCCGCCGCCATCATCGACCGCTCCACGGACGGTAAAGGCTTCGCCGATGCAATGAACATCCTCGTGATGACTAACCAGACGGGGGTCGGAGTGTTTATCCTCATCGTCCTGGGATTGATCGGCCTGATTGCCTCCCTCGTCCAGATCGTTCTGATGGTCGTGCGAAGCGGCATGTTGGTAATCCTGGCGGGCATCTTGCCCACAACGGCCGCTTTCACGAACACGGAGATGGGGAAGCAATGGTTCCAGAAAGCTGTCGGCTGGACCATTGCCTTCATCCTCTACAAACCAGCAGCGGCCATCGTGTACTCGGTCGCGTTCCTCCTCATGGGCAACAGCAGCGGGCAGAACGGATTGATCACTTCCATCACGGGCTTCACGCTGATGATCGTTGCCCTGTTCGCCTTGCCTGCGCTGATGCGGTTCGTGACGCCGATGGTGGGAGCCGTTGCTTCCGGCAGCGGCGCAGGGGCAGGTGCAGCGGTTGGGGCGATGGCCACAGGCGCTGTCTCCCTGGGCCGCAGTGGCAGCGGCAAGGGCAATGCCGCACCAACGCCAGCGAGCACGCAGAGCAGCCAGGCAGGCACGTCTCCGAAGGGCAGCGACGGCACGTCGGGTCCCAGGGGAAGCGGCGGCCAGCCGACGCCAGGGTCAACCGGTCCTGGTGGAGCTACCAGCACCGCGACCGCCGGCACTGCAGGAGCAGGGGCCGGCGCAGGAGCAACAGCAGGGGCAGCAACGGGAGCCAGCGGGGCAGCAGCAGCTGGTCCGGCTGGCATGGCCGTAGCTGCAGGCGCACAAGTGGCGTCCAAGACGTCGCAGGCAATCGCAAAGACCGCGCAGGATTCAACCGGGGAGGGCCCCAGTGGCAGCAATTAATACCGAATACAAGGAACCGTCTTACGGCAACTGGCGCGTACCGCGCTCAGCAGGCCTGGGCAACCTCGGTGCTATTGGCACTGGGATTGTCATGGCCGGGCTGTTGCTGGGCATCATCAGCTTCGCTATCTGGGGTCTGTTCCCGGGCCTCGCTGTCCTGGCCGTGGCCGGGGCCAGCGCCCTCCTGCTGACCGTCAAGGACAAGCACGGCCAGTCCGTCGTGGACCGCTTCGGCACCCGGATGAGCTTCCGGCTGTCCAAGTCCTCCGGCACGAATCTCTACCGTTCCGGCCCACTGGGCGTGACGCAGTGGGGCATGTACCAGCTGCCGGGTCTTGCGGCGAAGTCCACCCTGTACGAGTTCACTGACTCCTACAAGCGCCCGTTCGCCCTGCTGCACGTGCCGACCACCAGCCACTTCACTGTGATCTTCTCCACCGAACCTGACGGTGCTTCGCTGGTGGACCCTGAGCAGGTTGATGCCTGGGTGGCGAACTGGGGCGGCTGGCTCGCCGGGCTTGCGGATGAGGCTGGTTTGGACGCCGCGGCCGTGACGGTGGAGACCGCACCGGATTCCGGGTACCGGCTGCGGAACGAAGTTGAAATGAACATCGACCCGAACGCCCCGGCCTTTGCGCAGGCGATTCTGCGCGAGGTCGTTGGCACCTACCCGGAGGGGTCGGCCACGGTCCGGGCCTGGGTGTCCCTGACGTTCAACGCTTCCCTTCGGGCGGGATCGAAGAAGCGCACGCCGGAAGATGTTGCCCGGGACCTTGCTTCACGGATTCCGGGGCTGTCGGCCCGGCTGCAGTCCACCGGCGCTGGTATTGCCCGTCCGATGTCGGCGCAGGAACTCTGTGAGGTCGTGCGGATCGCCTACGATCCGCCGGCAGCGCTGATCATTGATGAAGCCCACGCCGCCGGGTCCCCGGTGTCGCTGGCCTGGGGTGAGGTCGGCCCGACCGCGACGCAGGCAAGCTGGGACGACTACCGGCACGACAGCGCATTCTCGGTCTCTTGGACCATGACCGGCGCGCCGCGGGGGTCCGTGAACTCCTCGGTTCTGTCCCGGTTGCTGGCCCCGCACGGGGACATTGACCGTAAGCGGATTTCGCTGCTGTACCGGCCGATGGATTCCGCCCGGGCCGCTGCCGTGGTCGAGCGGGACCAAAACAACGCCAACGTCCGTATCACCTCCGGGACCCGGCCGTCCGCCCGCGCCCTGGTCGACGTTCGCTCCGCTGTGCAGACTGCTCAGGAGGAAGCCCAGGGCGCCGGGCTGGTGAACTTCGGGATGGTCGTCACGGCCACCGTGACCGATAAGGACCGCCTCGCTGATGCCGTCGCGGCCATCGAACAAACCTCCGGTACTGCCCGGGTGCTGCTGCGCCGCGCTTACGGCGCGCAGGACACCGCGTTCGCGGCCTCCCTGCCGCTGGGTCTGGTCCTGCCCAAGCACAGCCTGCTGCCTTCCGAAATCAAGGATGCCCTGTAATGGCCCTCATGAAGATGTTCACCCGTTCATCCAGGAAGGCAGCTGAGCCGGTAACTTCTGCACCGACGAAGGCTGAGCGCCAGCCACGCGAGGCCGGGCCGGGCTCCCGTGGGTGGACCGGACGCGGCGGCGGCATGGCCCAGCTCGTCCCGTCCGTGAAGGAATACCGGGGAACCACAGTCCAGGTCTGCGGCCTGTGGCCTTTTTCCTCCGGGGCGTCCTCGCCCATGATCGGCGTCCCGCTCGGACGCCATGAGGAAACCCAGGCCACGGTCTGCTGTGACCCGATCAGCTGGTTCCAGCGGGCACGGCTCATTTCCAACCCCTCCGCCTTCATTCTGGGCCTTCCCGGATTGGGTAAGTCCACGCTGGTGCGCCGGATGTTCATTGGTCTCTCCGCTCAGGGCGTCCACCCTCTAATCCTGGGGGACTTGAAAGGCGAGCACGTCAAAGCGGTGCAGGCACTGGGCGGCCAGGTCATCAAGCTCGGCCGTGGCGTTGGGTACCTGAACATTCTTGATCCCGGCCAGGCGGTCGAGGTCGCGCAGCTCCTTGAAGACAGCGGCCACCATGAGGACGCCGCCCGCGTCCGCGCTGACGCACACGGCCGCCGCCTGACAATGGTCGTCTCCCTCATCACCATCAGCCGGAACAACCCGCCCACCGATCAGGAGCAGACGATCCTGGACCGGGCACTGAGAGTCCTCGATGACCGGTTCGAGGGCATCCCGGTCCTCAAAGACCTCCTGGACGTCATTGTCTCCGCGCCCGATGAACTGCGCCAGGTCGCATTGGACCGCGGCGACATGGCCGTCTACCTGCAGGAAACCCGCGCATTGGAGGCAACCCTGCTGGGCCTGACCGGTGGCGGGAAGCTGGGAGAAATCTTCTCCCGGCACACCACCAACCCCATGATGCGGGACCGCGCCGTGGTCTTCGACGTCTCAAGCATCGACGAGACCGAGACGGACCTGCAGGCAGCAATTCTGCTCGCGTGCTGGTCCTACGGCTTCGGCACCGTCAACGTCGCCAACGCCCTCGCGGACGCTGGCCTGGAACCGCGCCGGAACTACTTCGTGGTCCTGGACGAGCTGTGGCGGGCACTGCGCGCCGGCAAGGGCATGGTGGACCGGGTGGACGCCCTGACCCGTTTGAACCGATCCGTGGGTGTTGGGCAGATCATGATTTCCCACACGATGTCCGACCTGCTGGCGCTGCCGGCAGAAGAGGACCGGATGAAAGCCCGCGGCTTCGTCGAACGCTCTGGCATGGTGATCTGCGGCGGCCTCCCGGCCTCTGAAATGCCGTTGCTGACCTCCGCCATTCCGTTGTCCCGCCAGGAGCAGCAGAAGCTCATCTCCTGGCAGGACCCGCCCGCGTGGGACTCCCGCGGGCTCGACGTCGAACCTCCCGGACGTGGGAAGTTCCTGATCAAGGTCGGCGGCCGACCCGGGATCCCGGTCCAGGTTGGACTGACCTCCATTGAGCAGGCCGAGGGATTGAACGACACCAACACCCGCTGGCACGCGCCATCTGAAACGCTTCTGGAACCCGTAGCTCCGGAGCTGCTCACCGAAGGAGGAACACCGTGAGCGCACCGAATCGTAAAGGAATGGGCCTCGGGGATGCCCTGCTGGTCTGGTTGGCCATTGGCTTTATCGTTGTCTTTGGCGGCGGGACCTACGCGGCCGCCCACCTCGGCTCCTGGATGGCCGGCATCGATGCGCCCCCCGCCCATCCGATTGATCTGATCGCCGGGCTCATCAAGGGCCGGGTGCCCTGGCCAACCCAGTCCACCGTCGCCGCGGCCCTCATGGCCGGCGTGATCGTGGTCCTAACCATCGTCGTACTGGTGGCCTGGAGGAAAGGCGCGTCCAAGCGTGCCCGGGTCGATAAGGCCGCACAGTACCTGGGGCGCGGTAAATCCCTGGCCGCGTTCTCCGAGAAGGGCGCGAAAGCCACGGCCGAGCGGCTGGGCGTGAAGGACACTCCGGGCATCGTGGTGGGCAAGGTGGTCTCCACCGGCCAGAAGTTCATTCAGTCCTGGGAAGACCTCAGCATCGACATCTGGGGTCCCCGGACAGGTAAGTCGACCTCACGGGTCATGCCCGCGATCCTGGACGCACCTGGCGCCGTTGTCTCGACGTCGAACAAGCGCGACGTGGTGGACGGGACCCGTGGCGTCCGGGTCCTGACCGCGCCTGTGTGGGTGTTTGATCCGCAGAAGATCGCTCAGGAGGAACCGGACTGGTGGTGGAACCCGCTCTCCTACGTCACGGACGAAGAGAAGGCCTACAAACTCACCCAGCACTTCTCGGTCGGTTCGCGCCTTCCGGGGTCCAAGCCGGATGCTTACTTCGACCCGAAAGCCGAAGACATCCTCTCCTCCTACTTCCTCGCGGCCGCGCTGGGGGAGCTGCCCATCACTCAGGTGTATCTGTGGGTGACGGAGCAGGTCAGCCAGGAACCCATCGAAATCCTGAAAGAGCATGACTACGAGCTGCAGTACAAGGGCCTGGAGTCCACGCTGAAGCTGGCCGATAAGCAGAGGGACGGTATCTTCGGCACTGCCGAGAAGATGATTCAGTGCCTCAAGAGCAGGAACACGCTTCGCTGGGTCGCCCCGGCCCGCGGTGCGTCCGTGGCCACGGATCCCCGCCGCCAGTTCAACCCGCACGATTTCGCCGCCTCACAGGAGACGATCTACATCCTCTCCAAGGAAGGTGCAGGCTCAGCCGCTCCACTCACAACAGCACTGACGGTGGCTATTGCAGAGGCCATGGAGGAACGGGCCGAGCGCAGCGGCGGGCGCCTGCCGCTGCCGGCGCTGTTCGCCCTGGATGAGCTGGCCAACGTTGTCCGCTGGGCCGGACTGCCGGACCAGTTCAGCCACTACGGCTCCAAGGGCCTGATCGTGATGGGCATCCTGCAGTCCTGGTCCCAGGGAGTTGAACTGTGGGGTGAGGCGAACATGCGGAAAATCTGGTCGGCCGCCAACGTCAAGGTCTACGGCGGCGGCGTGGCCGAAGAAGGCTTCCTCCGGGCACTCTCGGATCTGATCGGGGACTACAGCTACACCAACGTCTCTGTTTCCTCGGGAAAGTCGGGTTCCAGCCGCTCCCGGCAGGAGGGCAAGGAGCGCATCTTCGACGTCTCCAACCTCGCGGAACTCGACCGCGGCCGCGCCGTGGTCCTGGCTTCCGGCGCGCCGGCCACGCTGGTCCGGACCCTGCCCTGGTACACCGGCCCGCACAAAGAATCCGTGGAGGCGTCCATCAAGAAGTACAGCCCCCGCCCGGAAAAAGAGGCCGTACCGGTGGCCGCTGAGCTGGCGGCTAATCCTTGGGTCACGACGTAGGAGGTTCTGAGATGAACAGCGATATCGGACGATTCAGCACAGCTCCCGCTACCGTCGAGACAGAGGCACCTGCCGAAAGTCCGGGGGAAGAGCAGAAGCCACCTGAACTGGTCTACGGCTCAACCGAGGAGTTCCTGCACGAGCAGCTGCTGCCGACCTATGTCCGCGACGTCGATGGCCGCTCCGCGCAGTGGTGCGTCGAGTGGTACTTCCACCCGGAAGCAGTCTCCCGGATAGAGGCTTTGTGGCGCGCGTGGGAACATCTCAGGTTAGACGGAGCAACGGGCATCAGCGTCTGGTGGAAGGATCACGCAGACCACCACATGAGTGTTCTCTTGGACCCCCGGGGCCCGTTTCACAAGTGCGATATGAAGGCTCATCGGGATCCCGAACACTTGGAGCCGAGGAAGGCCCCAAAGGGTTGGTTCCCCGATGTGCGGACGCAGGGAACCTAGCTAGTCTTGCGGTGGCCTGCAGGATGCTGAAATATACTCCCTAGTTGGGTGGGGAGCAGGGTCCCAAGTGAATGGAGAATGTCATGGGCTTATTCAGCAGGGCTCCTAAGACTCCCGGGCAGCCGCCCCAGGTACGGAGGAAAGACCTAGAGGCGTTGATTGCACCCGCTCCCCACGACGTTATGGGAAGCCTCCGGTCACATGAAAAAGAGCTTCACTTCATCGAAGAAAACCTATCGGAAGACGAACGGATTCTTGCCGCAGCAAACTGCGGACTGGTAACAGCCCGAGGTTTCTACGGTGTGGTCGTGGTTACTGAGCGCCGGGCTGTAGTAGCCATCCGTAACGACAACAACCCATCTGGCGAGCCAATCGTCGAGACGTTCCCCCTGGCCAACCTTTCCGTTCAGGACCGGCAGGTAGGGATGTTCCACTATGGAACGTTCTCCGCTCCGGGGCGGAGCGACTTCAATCTCGAATTCATAGGCGAGCTCGAATGGTACGTGTCCTTCTTCGATACTCTCCGCCAGCAACTCAACCGGGCAAAGTTCAGCTGACAAAACCCGCAGGAGATCAGCGCTCTTCGTCTAGCTCCCACGGCGGCCCCGAATCCCATCCGGGCAGCTCGCAGTCCAAGGCCTTCTTCCTGGCTGCACTCAGCTTGCCTGAACGAGCGGCGCTGCACTGATGCCCTCCACTGCCTGCCGAAGGCGAACGACCCAGTTGTTTTCCCATTAACCGCGGCTGCGGCGGCGTCATTACCGCCTCCCGGACGCGTTTCCGCAGGTGAGAGACTCGGAGCCGCTTGCCCCAAATGTCGTCAGCTCATTTCCATGCGTAGGCCAGGGCCTGACAAGCCATCTTGTAGGGCTCGGCTAGTGATTCACCATTGCCATGGCGAAATCCAGGGCGTCCTGATTTGTGGCGCCGGGAAAGTTGGTTAGAACGACTGTGATGCTGAAGGAGTCTCCGCAAATAGCCGGGCTGATTTTATCCGTTCCATTCCCGAAAACGTCGAACGTAGCCCATCCTTTGCTGTCGGCGGGCTCATACAGAATCGGCGACCACTGTCCCCCCGCTATCCGGCTGCGCTGAAGATCGCACACTTGCTTGTAACCGGGATTAACCCCGGGGTCTGCGTACCCCTCAGTGAATGACGCAGCGGGACGGCCGTCATTCGGGCCATCCACCACGTAGAGACACGTCAGGCTGCCTGCTTTGCCACCCTTTAAATCGAAGAGTGGCGGCGCGTACGCAAATTTTGACTTCAGATAGCGTTCCCCGGCTTCACAGGCGTTGTCGGTGGGCCAGCCGGGCTGTGATCCCCGCTGTGGTGCCGCAGTGGGGGTGGGCGGCTGGGGCGCCTGTTCGGCGGCGGGTTCCTGGGTTGCATGTTCGGAGGCCAGGCTTTCCTGAGATTGAGTGGCTGCGGAACTGGCGGTTGATGGTGCGCCCGGGCTTTGTCCTGAGCAGCCGGAGGCTGTCAGGGCGAGAACCGCGACCATCCCCGCGCCCAGCATTTTTCGAGTAGTCATCTTTGACCTCCGCGGCGATAGGGACCCATTCTGACCCTTTAGCGACCTTCTGGTCTACGGCCTAGGACAGTCTCCTAAAGTGGCCAGCCAGATGGTGACAGGAACCGTCGTCATCATAGCGGTGGTGCTGGTTCCAAATTGTCTGCCATGGACCGAACTCCGCCGGCACAGTCACGCGAGGCAACCCCGCATCGATACTGGTAGATGATTCCCCCTCCACGAGCCGGCGATCCTCCCGTACCGGAGGACCCCGACGTCCCACGGACGACGGTAGCAACGGCTGAATGCGGGCCCAGTGCCTATCAGTCAAAACAGGAGTACGAGACACCCACCCAGCATCCCGGATCACGACACACGGCTTTAAGGAGATACGTCCTAGTAGCCGAGCGCCTTCCGGCTGCCGGCGGACTTCCACTTCCAGGATGACGCCCGCGATTCCGGGTCTCTCCGGAGCCGCCGGTTCATATTCAACTGCTGATCAGGGGCGCACACGCGACAGTGCTACCTCAAACTGACGGGTGGTTCTAACGGCGCCCACGGGCTAGCGGGAACAACCCGAGGAATCATGTCAAGATGCCCGCGTAGCCTTTATCGAAGAATCATTTGATTGTGCCCGGATGGGCGGTTGGTTCTTGGGTCCTTGCTTTGCCGTGGTCAGGGTGAGCAGTTCAGCGCAAAGGGCTTGAACCTGACGTTGGATTGCCGCTGGATTCAGGGGCTTGTTCTCCCGCTTCAACTTCGCCTTCACGCCTTGCCGGACCGTGCCTTCGTCGGCCAGGACCCGCTGGTAGGGGGTCGCTGGCCGGTCATACTTCTTGCTGATCTTTGCGCCGGTTCGGATCTTCTTGACGAG
>NZ_PZKO01000017.1:0-24381 GCF_014926485.1 Pseudarthrobacter sp. AB1 | reverse complement strand
CGCGTTGACTCATCAAAGATGCCCGCGTAGCTGCTATCGAAGAATCATTTGATAATGCCCGCGTAGCGGCGCGTCTGCTGGGATGGCATCCGCTGGCCCGGCACTGTGAGCCATGGAGCTTTCGATGAGCGAACGCAAGGCCGTCACGAAGACCACCGCCCTCCGATATGCCCGGTCGGGCCGGGCCGCCAAGAAGACCATTCTCGACGAGCTGTGTGCCCTGACGCGTTGGCACCGTGACCATGCGCGGAAGGCGCTGCGGCAGGCTCTGGTCCTCAAACAGGTCAAGCCCCGGCCTCCCAGGCCCCTTCTCTACGGGGACGACGTGATCGACGCGCTGCGGTTCTGCTGGGCCGTCCAGGGCACTCCATGCGGGCGTCTGCTGGCAGCGGCCCTGCCGGATTTGGTTCCGCGGCTGCGCCGGTTCAAGGAGTTGGCGATCGAGGACGGGACGGCGGCGTTGCTGCTGAAGATCGCCCCGGCCACTATCGATCGCCGGCTCAAGGCAGACCGGGGGAAACTCGACCCAAGGGGCCGCTCCCACACCAAGCCCGGAACACTGCTCAAAGACTCCATCCCGGTGCGGACCTGGGCCGAATGGGACGACGCGGTGCCCGGGTTTGTGGAGATTGATCTGGTCGGACACGAGGGCGGAAATTCCAGGGGTGAGTTCTGCTTCACCCTGACGATCACTGACATTTCCACGGGGTGGACCGAGACCCGGTCTGTGAAGAACAAGGCCCAGAAATGGGTGTTCGCCGCGATCAAGGAAGCCACCGCGGCGTTCCCGTTCCCGATCGTCGGGATCGATTCGGACAACGGGAGCGAGTTCATCAATTGGGGGCTGCTGCGGTGGTGTGAACAGGAGCAACTGACCTTCACCCGGTCCAGGTCCGGGAACAAGAACGACGGCGCCCATGTGGAACAGAAGAACTGGCATGTGGTCCGGCAAACCGTCGGATACCACCGCTACGACACGGCGGCGGAACTAGAGCTGCTGAACCGGATCTGGGCGTTGCAAGGGAAGCTGACCAACCACTTCGGACCCCAGCAGAAACTCGTCAAGAAGATCCGAACCGGCGCAAAGATCAGCAAGAAGTATGACCGGCCAGCGACCCCCTACCAGCGGGTCCTGGCCGACGAAGGCACGGTCCGGCAAGGCGTGAAGGCGAAGTTGAAGCGGGAGAACAAGCCCCTGAATCCAGCGGCAATCCAACGTCAGGTTCAAGCCCTTTGCGCTGAACTGCTCACCCTGACCACGGCAAAGCAAGGACCCAAGAACCAACCGCCCATCCGGGCACAATCAAATGATTCTTCGATAAAGGCTACGCGGGCATCTTGACATGATTCCTCGGGCACGGCCACAGCGAATGGAACGCCAAGAACCTGTTCACCGGCTGGGTGGACGTTGACCTGAACGACCAGGGCCGCGAGGAAGCAGCACGCGGCGGCGAGCTCCTGGTTGAGAACGATCTTCTCCCGGATGTCCTCTACACCTCGCTCCTGAAGCGGGCCATCAACACCGCCAACATCTCCCTGGACAAGGCCGACCGCGGCTGGATCCCCGTCAAGCGGGACTGGCGCCTGAACGAACGCCACTACGGCGCCCTGCAGGGCAAGGACAAGGCACAGACCCTGGCCGAATACGGCGAGGACCAGTTCATGGAATGGCGCCGGTCCTACGACACCCCGCCGCCGCCCCTGGCCGACGACTCCGAGTTTTCGCAGGCCCGCGACCCCCGTTATGCGGACCTCGGCGACTCACTGCCCCGCACCGAGTGCCTCAAGGATGTACTGGTCCGCCTGCTTCCATACTGGGAATCAGATATCAAGGAAGACCTCAAGGCCGGCAAAACGGTCCTGGTCACCGCCCACGGCAACTCGCTGCGCGCCCTGGTCAAGCACCTGGACGGCATCAGCGACGACGCCATCGCCAGCCTGAACATCCCCACGGGTATCCCGCTGGTCTACGACCTGGACGAGGACTTCCAGCCGGTCAAGCCGGGCGGCACCTACCTGGACCCGGACGCCGCTGCGGAAGCCATCCTGGCAGTGGCCAACCAGGGCAAGAAATAGAGCAACAGTTAACGTTCGACGGCGGGTCGGTCACCTCAGGTGACCGACCCGCCGTCGTATGTGGTTCCGGAGCGGCTAGAAGCCCTGCGGCTGCCATTCGCCGGTGACCAGGTACGTGACCTTGCGGGCCACCGACACGCCGTGGTCGGCGAAGCGTTCGAAGTAGCGGCTCGCAAGGGCCACGTCCACCGTGGTGGCGGGAGACTCGGCCCAGTCCGGCGCGGCGATCGCCTTGAAGACGCTCAGGTGAAGGTCGTCGATGGCGCTGTTGGCCTTGAGGATGTCGCGGGCTACTTCGAGGTCCCGGGACTCCAGCAGCACGATGAGCTTGTCCGCGATCAGTTGGTCCTGCTCGGCCATTTTGTTAAACGTTTCCGTCATGGAGGCGGGAATCACAGTCGACGGGAAGCGCAGCCGGGCCAGCTGGGCGATGTGGCGGGCCAGGTCACCCATCCGCTCCAGGGAAGCGCTCATGCGCAGGGAGCCCACGATCATCCGCAGATCGCTGGCCACCGGCCCCTGCAGGGCAAGGATATCGATGGCACGCTCATCGAGACTGGTCTGCAAAAAATCGATACGGGCGTCCGCGGCAATGACGTCCTCCGCCAGATCAACGTCGGCAACCTGGAAGGACGTAGCGGCCTTACCCATTGCCTCGCTGACCAGCTTCGAAATCTCCACCAGCTGCTCACCCACCTGGGTCAGCTCTTCCTGAAAAACCTTACGCACGTGGGCGTCCTTTCTTTGGAACTCCGCCCCTCAGGTGGCAGACGGAACTCTTGTCGCCATTCGGCACTCCAACGTATAACTCTGTCAGCGTCCGGTAAACGTTTAGTCGCTTGTAGATGAACGTTAGTTGAACCGTCTCCCCTTCGGCCCAAGACGAACCGTCCGGCCATGAACCACGGCCTAAGCTGGAGCTGTGGATCCTATGCTCATCGGTGTCATCGCCGGCCTGGTCGGCCTGTCACTCGGCACTTTTGGCGTGCTTGCCTTCAGGCTCAGTGAAAAGCAGCGCAAGCTTGTCGACGTCGACATGGACGAACCTGCCTTGCCTGCCGGCGCCGCGGAGGTGCTGGCCGTGGTCGGACGGGCTTTTGTAGTGGTGGACGCCGTGGACGGTGTGGTGCGGGCCAGCCCCGCAGCCTACGCGTACGGCCTGGTACGCGGCCACACGGTGGTCCACAAGGAGCTGCTGGACATGACTGCCGGAGTGCGCCGCGACGGCGTGATTCTGGAGAAAAAGCTGGAACTGCCGCGTGGCCCGCTGGGCCAGGGAACCATCGTCGTGCAGGTCCGGGCAGCCATGCTCGGCGAGGAATATATCGTCCTGCTGGCCGACGACCGCACCGAAATCACCCGCACCGAAGAGATCCGCAACGACTTTGTGGCCAACGTGTCCCACGAGCTGAAGACCCCGGTGGGCGCAATTTCCCTGCTGGCCGAGGCGCTGGAGTCCTCAGCCGACGACGAAGAAGCGGTTCGCCGTTTCGCCAAGCGGATGCACAAGGAATCGGGCCGGCTGGCTGCTCTGGTCCAGGACATCATCGAACTTTCCCGCCTCCAGGGTGCCAGCGTCTCCCAGGAGGGCAAGGCAGTGGACATCAACACGGTCATCACCGAAGCAGTGGACCGCTCCCAGCTCCCCGCCGAAAGCAAGAACATCCGGATCGTGGTGGGTGACCGGGTTGAAGCAACTGTCTTCGGCGACCGGGACCTGCTGGTGACCGCACTGCGTAACCTGATCGACAACGCCATCCGCTACTCCCCGGAAAACACCAGGGTGGGCGTGGGCGTCCGGTCCAAGGAGGGGCTGATTGCCGTTTCCGTCACGGACCAGGGTGAGGGCCTGGCCCCGGAGGACCAGGAGCGCGTGTTTGAGCGCTTCTACCGGGTGGATGCGGCGCGTTCGCGCCACACGGGCGGAACAGGCCTGGGCCTGAGCATTGTCAAGCACGTGGCCTCCAACCACGGCGGTGAAGTGACCTTGTGGTCCCGGCCCGGCCAGGGGTCCACGTTCACCCTGCGGCTGCCTGAGATGGAAAGCCGGGACGAACCGGATACTGCAGGTGCCAAACAACGAGTCGTACCCGAGCGTGTTAAAGAACGCGGCGTACATGAGCAAGGAGCCAGCTCTTGAGCAGGATTTTGATTGTTGAAGACGAAGAATCTTTCAGTGATCCGTTGTCCTATTTGTTGGGCAAGGAGGGGTTCGAGGTTGAGGTTGTAGATAACGGCTTGGACGCCATCACCGAATTCGACCGGAATGGGGCTGATCTGGTGCTGCTGGATCTGCAGCTCCCCGGCCTGTCAGGCACTGAGGTCTGCCGCCAGCTGCGGCAGCGCTCCAGTGTTCCGGTCATCATGCTGACGGCCAAGGACTCCGAGATAGACAAGGTGGTTGGCCTGGAGCTGGGTGCCGACGACTACGTCACCAAGCCCTATTCCTCCCGCGAGCTTGTGGCCCGCGTGCGGGCCGTGCTCCGCCGGCAGGGTGAACCTGAGGAGCTCATCTCGGCCACAGTCCAGGCCGGACCTGTCCGGATGGACATCGAACGGCATGTGGTCAGCGTGGAGGGGCAGCAGGTCCTGCTGCCCCTGAAGGAATTCGAGCTGCTCGAAATGCTGCTGCGCAACTCCGGCCGAGTGCTGACCCGCGGCCAGCTGATCGACAGGGTCTGGGGTTCGGACTATGTGGGGGATACCAAGACCCTTGATGTGCACGTCAAGCGGCTGCGCGGCAAGATCGAGCCCGACCCGTCCGTGCCCCGCTACCTGGTGACCGTCCGCGGCCTGGGCTACAAGTTCGAGCCGTAGGCCTCCCGGCCGGTATGGCATACGAAGCTTCAAGTGCACAAAAGGAGGGGCTCCCCACGGGGAGCCCCTCCTTTTGTGCTTTGCTGCTGCTTAGTGGGCCGCTGCTGTGCTGGTGCCCGACGGCGATGGGCTGGGTGTGGCGGAACCGGTCGGTTCGCTCCCGGCCGGCAGGTATTCCTTGTACTCTGCGAGGGAACCATCCAGGACAGGGATCTTCACAGTCTTGCTCACGTTGGTGCCGTCCTCGGTGACTTTGACGTCCACCAGCGAACCGGCGATACCGCCGCTGGTGCTGAGGATTGCCTCATCTGTGGAGTCGTTGAGCAGCGTGTAGGAGTTGGCTTTCACCGGCACCTGTGTCTGCGACCCCTCGGCACCGTTGACCGTGAGCTTGACGTCCTGAGATGAGGAGTTGTAGACGGCGCCGAGCAGGCGGCCGGGCTTGTCTTCGCCGGCGGAGACAATCAGCATGTTGCGCAGTTGCAGCGGACCCAGGTCGGCGCGGATACCGTCCGACGCCGAGTACTGGTGAGAAGTCTGCTGGGGGTTGATGTAGCCACAGCCGGTCATCGTCGCCAGGACGAGGGCCAAGGATCCTGCCGCCAGTGCCAGTTTGCCGCCCTGGGCCCGGTTCATCGCAGTGAAACGCACGTCACGTACTCCTCGAGAGTCTTGAAACATTATTCAGCCATAGCCTAACGGCAAACCCGGCCAAACGAGGATTCCGTGCGGTCACATTGCCCTTGGCAGCGGGCCTCACATGCACTATTATCTGCATCCGTCAAGGGGTCCAAGGGGGTCTATTCTGCCCATTTTCCGCGTATTTCCGGGGTTCCGGGGCCGGTTCGAGGCCAGTCGTATGCCTGAATCGTGATAAACTGGTCTGCGGGAAAGGGGAATGTCCACATGGTATTTGAGGTCGGCGAGACAGTAGTTTACCCTCACCACGGTGCTGCAAAAATTGAAGAAATCAAGATGCGCACTGTCAAGGGCGAAGAGAAAATGTATCTCAAGCTCAAGGTGGCTCAGGGTGATCTGACCATTGAAGTTCCAGCAGAGAACGTTGACCTTGTTGGGGTTCGTGACGTAGTGGGCAAGGAAGGTCTGGAGCACGTATTCGATGTGCTGCGGGCCGAGTTCACTGAAGAACCCACCAACTGGTCGCGCAGATACAAGGCAAATCTGGAGAAGCTTGCTTCCGGTGACGTCATCAAGGTAGCAGAGGTTGTTCGCGACCTTTGGCGCCGTGATCACGATCGGGGCCTTTCCGCAGGTGAGAAGCGCATGCTGGCCAAGGCCCGGCAGATTCTGATTTCAGAACTTGCATTGGCTGAAAAGACTGATGAAGAGAAGGCTGCAAGCGTTCTCGACGAGGTCCTGGCTTCCTAAGAATTGAACCCCGGGTGGCACGCAAGTGCCTCCGGGGCTTCTTTTTGCCCTTTTTCACACCACGATCGGACCACGTCCGCTGCACCAGGCGCGTCGCGCGGTCGGGGATTCGGCCGGCCGGGCAGGCGGGCACGTAGGCTGGACATCATGAACAACGGACTCCCGCGCCCCGTCACCGCCGTCGTCATAGTGGCTGCCGGTACCGGCGAACGGCTGGGTTACGGCATGCCCAAGGCGCGTGTGCCCCTGGGGAGTGACACCATCCTCACCCATGCCCTCCGGGGCGCCGCCGCCGCCGGCGTTGCACGCCAGATCTGTGTGGCCCTTCCGCCCGGCGATACCGTCCTGCAGGAAGTGTGCGAGGACTTCGCCGAGGAACTTCGGGCAGCGCACGACGGAAACCCGGACAGCGCGCTTCCTGTATTGACGACGGTCGACGGCGGCGCCACCCGTGCCGCGTCCGTCCGGTCAGCGTTGGCCGCTTTGCTGGACGGCACCGAAGCCGTGCTGGTCCACGACGCAGCCAGGGCGCTGACGCCCGAGTACGTCTTCCACCGGGTGGTTGATTCCCTGGCTGCCGGCGCCGTTGCGGTGATTCCGACGGTACCGGTGGTGGATACGGTGAAGATGGTTACCCCCACCATTGGTGACGACACCAGCATCGCTCCGGAACTCGTGACGGGTACCGCCCCGCGGGAAGAGCTCCGTTCGGTCCAGACACCCCAAGGGTTCCGACTGTCCACGCTGATCCAGGCACATCAGGCGGCGTCGGGCTTCGATGAGAAACAAGCTGCCGCGGTCACCGACGACGCGATGCTGGTGGAACTGCTGGGCGTTCCGGTGCACGCGGTGCATGGCTCCACGCAGTCATTGAAAATCACCACGCCGCTGGACCTGATTATTGCCGAGGGCCTGCTGGAAGGTCCGCTGGGCATCCGCTGGGTGGAAGGTTAGTCGTGAGTGAAACCAAGATGATCCTGCCCCGCACCGGTATCGGCCTTGATGTCCACGCCTACGCCTCCGATGACCTCCCCCGTCCGCTCTGGCTGGGCGGGCTGTTCTGGGAAGGCGAGCGTGGCCTGGCCGGGCATTCGGACGGAGACCCGGTGGCTCATGCGGCCGCCGACGCCCTGTTCTCGGCCGCCGGCATCGGAGACCTCGGTACACACTTCGGCACCGACCGCCCGGAGTTCGCCGGCGCCTCCGGCGTCACGCTGCTGGCAGAGGCAGCCAGGATTGTCCGTGCTGCGGGATTTGAGATCGGCAACGTGGCTGTGCAGTTCGTGGCTACCCGGCCCAAATTCGGTCCACGGCGGGAAGAGTCCCAACGCGTGCTGAGCGAGGCGGCGGGGGCACCGATCAGTGTCACGGCCACCACCAGCGACGGACTGGGTTTCACCGGCAGGGGCGAGGGCATCTCCGCCGTCGCCACTGCTTTGGTCTATCCGCGCTGATTCACCCCGGGCTGTTCAGTCCGGATAGGGCGTGGGGGCCGGCGCGCAGGCCTTTTCCGCTAATCTGGAGCGGTGACTCTCCGCTTCCATGACACCGCTGCCGCCGAAGTACGTGACTTCGTTCCCCTCGTCCCGGGAAAAGCGAGCCTGTACTACTGCGGAGCCACCGTGCAGGGCATGCCGCACGTGGGCCACATCCGCTCGGCGATCGCCTTTGACCAGCTCACGCGCTGGCTCGAGTACCGGGGGCTGCGGGTCACCGTGGTCCGCAACGTCACGGACATCGATGACAAGATCCTGACCAAGTCTGCAGAGTCGTTCGCCCCGGACTTCGAAGCCGGCCCGGACACCGTCCGCGAAGAGGAATGGTGGGCACTGGCCTACCGCTACGAGCAGGCGTTCCTGCAGGCCTACGACACGCTCGGTGTTGCCCGGCCCACGTATGAGCCCCGTGCAACCGGGCATATCCCCGAAATGCAGGGGCTGATCCAGCAGCTGATCGACCGGGGCCACGCCTACCCGGCGCTGGACGACTCCGGGGATGTTTATTTCGACGTGCGCTCCTGGGACAAGTACGGGTCATTGACGCGCCAGAACATTGACGACATGCAGGGTGCCCCGGACGCGGATCCCCGGGGCAAAAAGGACCCCCGCGACTTTGCGCTGTGGAAGGGCTCCAAAGAAGGAGAGCCGACGACGGCGAGCTGGGCCTCGCCCTGGGGCGCCGGCCGCCCGGGATGGCACCTGGAATGCTCCGCCATGGTCACAAAGTACCTCGGCACCGAGTTTGATATCCACGGCGGCGGACTGGACCTGCGCTTCCCGCATCACGAAAACGAGATGGCACAGTCCCAGGCCGCCGGGCACGGGTTCGCCAACTTCTGGATGCACAACGGCATGGTCACCTACCAGGGCGAAAAGATGTCCAAGTCCATCGGCAACACCATCAGCCCTTCGGAGATGCTGGACCTCGCGTCACCGCGGGTGGTTCGCTATTACCTCGGGCAGGCCCACTACCGCTCAGTGCTGGACTACCGCCCCACGTCGCTGGAAGAGGCCGCTGCCGCCGTCGAACGCATTGACGGATTCCAGGCGAAGGCCGTAGCCCGCTTCGGTACAGACTTTGGCTTTGTGGCGGGTACCTTCGGCCCGTCCACGGAGGCTCTCCGCACCTTCGAGGCGGCGATGGATGACGACCTGAACGTCCCGCGCGCGTTGGCCGCCTTGCACGAAACGGTGCGCGCCGGCAACAACGCCCTCGCAGAAGGCGATGACGAAGCGGGCCGGCATGCAATGAATGTGGTTATGATCATGGCCACGGCTTTGGGGCTTAACGCTGTTGCGATGCCCGCCGCCGGTAACGCCCGGGAATCGGCCGCCCTCGACGTCCTCGTGGAAGCCCAACTCGCTGCCCGTGCGCAGGCCCGGGCCAGCAAGGACTGGTCTGCTTCCGACGCCATCCGGGACACTCTGAAGGCGGCCGGCGTCGTCGTCGAAGATGGCCCGGAAGGCGCTACCTGGAGCCTGCAACGGAACTGAACCGGCGATTTTACTTGATTCAGTAGACTGGTAAGCAGACTCAGTCAAACAATCAAGGGTGGAAAATCATGGCCAACAACGGTCGCCGGTCGGTCAAAGCAAAGAAGGGGCCAACCATCGGAACCGGTGGTCATGGCCGCAAGGCTCTGGAAGGCAAGGGCCCCACGCCCAAGGCGGAGGACCGCCCGTACCACAAGGCGCACAAGAGCAAGCAGCTGTCCGAACGGTCGGCCGCCAAGCGCGGCACGGGCGCGCGCAGCGCCGGCGCCTCCCGCTCGGGCCCCAAGGGCCGCGCCACCGAGGAAGTTGTCACCGGCCGTAACTCGGTTGTCGAAGCCCTCCGCGCCGGGATCCCCGCGAAGGCCCTGCACATCGCCATCCGGATCGAAATGGATGACCGTGTCAAGGAGTCGCTGAAGATCGCGGCCGAACGCGGCATCCCGCTGCTCGAGACCGGCAAGGTCGAACTGGACCGCATGACGGAAGACGCCGTGCACCAGGGCCTGGTCCTGCAGATCCCGCCGTACGAGTACCAGGACGCTTATGACCTGGCCGAGGAAACCGTGGACCGTTGGAAGAAGGGCCACGTAGCCAACGCGCCGCTGTTTGTTGCCCTCGACGGCATCACGGACCCGCGCAACCTCGGCGCCATCATCCGCTCCGTGTCGGCTTTCAGCGGCCACGGCGTCATCGTCCCGGAACGCCGCTCCGTCGGCGTCACGGCGTCGGCCTGGAAGACCAGCGCGGGCGCGGCCGTGCGTGTTCCAGTGGCACGTGCCGGCAACCTGAACAGCGCCCTGAAGCAGTTCAAGAACATGGGCATCTTTGTCCTGGGGCTCGACGGCGACGGCGACGTTTCGCTGCCTGCCCTCACCCTGGCCACGGAGCCCGTGTGCATTGTGGTCGGTTCCGAGGGCAAGGGCCTGAGCCGCCTGGTCCGCGAAAACTGCGACCAGATCGTCTCCATCCCGATCAACTCCGCCATGGAATCGCTCAACGCATCCATGGCCGTTGGCATCTCGCTGTACGAAATCTCCAGGCAGCGCGCCGTCAAGTAGTCCTCGCCGCGGCTGCCGCTCCGGTGGCCGAGCCTGTCGAGACCCCTCATGCCACATCACGGCAGGAGGGGTCTCGCTTTCGGGTTGGAAACCCCCGGCGGCGTGCCAGGGACCTCGCCAGATGTCGTCATAAAAGCGGCAGTGCAGTTCAACAGCCGCTGGCCGCTACCATTGACGTGATGGTCATGCCGCTATTCGACACCGCCTCCACCAAGGATGCCTCTTCGGCATATCCACTCGGTGTCAGCGTCCCGCGCCCGGGAGCTGGCGCGGATTACGCCATGCACTCGAGCGCCAACGTCGCCGTGTACGCCCCGGCCGTGGAGAACCTTGAGATCGCATACAAGGCCGCCGGTGGTGATTGGCATCTCCAAGCCTTGCCCAACGTCACCCACGGCGTGCACCACGGAATTGTTGAGGATTTCCCGTACGGAGCGCTGTACGGGTTCCGCGCCACCTCCAAGGCCGAGACGCTGCCGCTGGCAGTCCCCGTTATTGATCTGGACGACGACGGCGGGCAGCCTCTCCTGCTCGATCCCTACGGCCGGGCGGTGGACCAAGGGGAAGGATTCCTGACGAGCGTCCGGATGGCCGGCGATTTTGACTGGGGCAACGACGAACGGCCCCGGACGCAGTGGCGAAACACCATCATCTATGAGGCGCACGTCCGCGGCCAGAGCATGCTCCACCCCGATGTCCCGGAGGAACTGCGCGGCACGTACGCAGGCATGGCCCATCCGGCCATCATCGAGCATTTCAAGAGCCTGGGTATCACCGCTGTCCAGTTGCTCCCGGTGCACTTCCATCTCGATGAGCTGCACCTGCAAAACCTCGGCCTGACCAATTATTGGGGCTACAACACGGCGGCGTTTTTCGCACCGCACGCGGCTTATGCAACGCAGGCTGCGCAGGATGCGGGACCGCACGCCGTCCAGGACGAGTTCAAAGGCATGGTCAAGCTGCTCCACGCCGCCGGGCTTGAAGTGATTCTCGACGTTGTCTACAACCACACTGCAGAGGGTGGCCCCGACGTCCAGGCCATCAGCTTCCGCGGACTCGGCGAGGACACGTACTACCGTACGGACGGCCACGGTAAGTACATCGACACCACGGGCTGCGGCAACACGCTGAATTTCGGCCAGCCCCGCGTGGTCCAGCTCGTGCTGGATTCACTCCGGTACTGGGTGGACGAATTCCACATTGACGGCTTCCGCTTCGACCTGGCAGTGACGCTCTGCCGGAACGCGGACAACGACTTTGATCCCCGGCACCCGTTCCTGGTGGCCGTGGCCGCCGATCCTGTGCTGTCCGACGTGAAACTGATCGCCGAGCCCTGGGACGTCGGCTACGGTGGCTGGCAGACAGGACGATTCCCCGGCGGATGGGTTGACTGGAACGATCACTTCCGGGACGGCGTCCGCTCCTTCTGGCTGGCCGACCGTGCGGCCATCGACGCCGGCGGACATGGCGGCTCCGTGGCGCGGCTGGCTGATGCCCTGTCGGGATCGGCCGGGCTGTTTGAGGCGTCGGGCCGTTCCAGGCTGGCGTCGGTCAACCTCATCACGGCACACGACGGCTTCACGCTCAACGACCTAGTGTCATACGACCGCAAACACAACGAGGCCAACGGCGAACAGAACCGGGACGGTCACGGGGATAACCGCAGCTACAACCATGGCGCCGAAGGCCGGAGCGAGGACGAGGGAATCGTGGCGAAACGGGCGCAGTCCCGGCGGAACCTGATGGCCTCCCTGATGATCTCCCTCGGCGTGCCGATGATCACCGCAGGTGACGAACTCGCGCGCACGCAGCAGGGCAACAACAATGCCTACTGCCAGGACAACCCCTTGGCCTGGCTCGACTGGACGCGGACCCCGGAATCCGCGGAGATGCTCCGCAGCACCAAACGCTATGTCCGGCTGCGCAAGGAGTTCCTGGCAAGCCAACCGCATGATTTTCCCGCTCGGGATGAGCAGTCCTATCTCTACTGGTTTGACCACTCCGGGCAGCCCATGTCCATGGATCAATGGAATGATCCCCGGCACCGTGTCATGCAGCTCCTGCTTGGCTCGGACGACGGCACGCTGGCAGGCCTCGTGGTGGTCAACGGCAGCACCTCCGATGTGATGATCACCCTTCCGGAACTCAAGAATGACGACGGAACGCCCCGCAGGATCTTTGAACTCCGGCTGACCACCTCGCCACTGCACGAGCTTCGCCAGGGCGTCCGCGTGACGTCCGGCGAGACGGACAGCATCGAGGCAAACTCGATCAACATCTACCGCACGTAACTGCGGAGGGGACCAAGATTGCGCAACCGCTCCTTTGCACTGCTGCTGACCGGACTGTTGGCCATAGCGGTGATCGCTTTTGGCGGCAGCGGGCTCCTCGATGCACTGACGGGAGGTACGCCGCCGGCGGCCAGTTCCAGCGCGGCCTCCGGTCCAGGCCCTCTCGTGCCCGGTCCGGTGGAGGTTCCAGCCCCGGCGGTAATACCCGCCAACCCATCCGGCCTGCCCGCGGTCGAGGAATCCCAGCTGCCGGCCGAAGCCCGGACGATCCTCGCTGCGATCCGTGCCGGCGGCCCCTACCGCCACAGCCAGGACAACAAGACGTTCGGCAACTTCGAGCGTATTCTTCCACGGCAGGACTCCGGCTATTACCGTGAGTACACGGTGCCCACACCGGGTGAATCGGACAGGGGAGCCCGCCGCATCGTCACGGGCTCCGGGGGCGAGAAGTACTACACCCAGGACCACTACGACTCGTTCAAATTCATCGCAGAAGGCAGCTGAACACCCTCATGAAAATCTACTCTGCCGATACCTGGACTATCGAAGAACTCCGGGAACAGGTCGCCGTCGCTGGCCGCCGCAGCCTGATGGTCCCCGCGGCCGACAGCAAGCGGGCTGTCCTGGAAACGTTCGGCGAAGTGCTCGCCTTCCCTGAGCACTACGGCGTGAACATGGACGCCCTGAACGATTCCCTGCACGATTTTGCGGACAGCATTGGCGAGGACGGGGGCGCCCCGGTGACCATCATCTGGCAGGTGGCCGCAGCGTTCCGCAGTAACCGGTCCTTCGGGATCATCTGCGAGGTCCTCCAGGATGCCGAGAGCTACGCCGGCCGTGACCTGGCGGTCACGGCCGTGCTCCTCTAGATGTGAGGCCGGGCATCAGGCGTTGACGATCAGCCCCAGCTCGGCTTTGGAAGCCAGTGCCTCGTGCCGGGGCAGGACGCGGACGGTGTAGCCGAACGGACCGGACCGGTCGATCAGCAGGGAGCCGCTGAACAGGTGGCGCCCGTCGCCCAGGTCCTCTTTCGAGCTCAATTCCATCAGGGTGACGTCCGCCAGGGTGTCGCTTTCCTCGGCGCGCCCATAGGCCACCTCCACTGTTACGTCGTCCGGAGTCAGGGTGTGCAGCGCGATGTAGGCGTTCACCTGCAGGGTGTCCCCGATCTGCGGATCCTCGGAAACTCCGACGGAGTCCACATGCTCAACGTGCAGCAGGGGCCACGCTGAGCGTACCTTCGCCGTCCACGCAGCCAGGACACGGGCCTGGGCGTAGGAGTCGGCAACGGCCCTGCGTCCGGCCTCGGCTGCCGGGCGGTAGAGCAGGTTGACGTAGTCGTGCAGCATACGCTCGGCGGAAACGGCCGGGCCCAAGTGCGACAGCGTGTGCTTGATCATTGACACCCAGTGCGTGGGGACTTTCTCCGTACCCGTAGTGGACGGTCCGGCGGCACCTGCACTGTCAGACACTGTGTTCCCGTAGAAGCGCGGCGCCACCTGCGTTTCCAGGAGTTCGTACAGCGCCGCCGCCTCGATGTCGTCCCGCTCCTCGGGGGACGCATCATTGTTGGCGGTGGGGATCGCCCAGCCGTTCTCGCCGTCGTACATTTCATCCCACCAGCCGTCCATCACCGAAAGGTTCAGCGAACCGTTGATGGCGGCCTTCATGCCCGACGTGCCGCACGCCTCCAGGGGGCGGAGCGGGTTGTTGAGCCACACGTCGCAGCCCGGGAAGAGTGTCCTGGCCATCGCAATGTCGTAGTTCGGCAGGAAGGCGATGCGGTGGCGGACCTCGGGGTCGTCGGTGAAGCGGACCAAATCCTGGATCATCTTCTTACCGGCGTCATCTGCCGGGTGGGACTTTCCGGCGATCACGAGTTGGATCGGGTGCTCCGGGTGCAGCAGCAGCGCCTTGAGCCGGTCCGGCTCGCGGAGCATCAGCGTCAGGCGCTTATACGTGGGGACGCGGCGGGCGAAGCCGATGGTCAGCACGTCGGGGTCCAGGACGCTGTCGGTCCAGCCAAGCTCGGCGTCGGCGGCGCCGCGCTTCTTCCACGCGGCGCGGAGCCGGCGGCGCACGTCCTCCACGAGTGCTGTGCGCATTTCACGGCGCAGCCCCCAGACGTCGGCGTCGCTGACGTTGTAGGCAAGGTCCCAGCGGCCCATGGCTTCGGCCTCGGACCCGAACTGTTCCCGCGCGAGCCGGGAGATGCGACTGTCCACCCAGGTGGGCACGTGCACGCCGTTGGTCACGGACGTGATGGGCACCTCGGAGTGGTCGAACCCGGGCCACAGGGCCGAGAACATCCCGCGGGATACCTCGCCGTGCAGCTTGGCGACTCCGTTGGCCCGCTGTGCCAGCCGGAGCCCCATCACGGCCATGTTAAAGACTGACGGATTGCCATCGGCGTAGTTTTCCCGGCCCAGTTCCAGAATCCGGTCCACCGGTACCGCGGGCGCGAGCCCGGCCTGGAAGAAGTGGTGGATCTGGGAAATCTCGAAACGGTCGATTCCGGCCGGAACGGGCGTGTGGGTGGTGAAGACCGTTGACGCCCTGCCAGCGGCGAGGGCTTCATCGAAGCTGAGGGCAGCGTCGCCCGCCATCAGTTCCTGGATGCGCTCGATCCCCAGGAAGCCGGCATGGCCCTCATTGGTGTGGAACACTTCGGGCGCCGCGGTTCCGGTCAGCTGCTGGTAGGCGCGCAGGGCCTTGACTCCGCCCATGCCCAGCAGGAGCTCCTGCTGCAGGCGGTGGTCGCCGCCGCCGCCGTAGAGGCGGTCGGTGATGCCGCGGGCGGCGTCGTCGTTGCCGGGAACATTGGAATCCAGCAGGAGCAGCGGCACGCGTCCGACGTCGGCACGCCAGATGTGTGCCAGCAGGCGGCGCCCGTTGGGGAGCGGGAGCGAGATCTGCAGGGCCCGGCCGTTGCCGTCGGCGGACGGCTCGCGAAGGAGGGTGAGCGGGAGGCCGTCAGGATCGAGGACCGGATAGGTTTCCTGCTGCCAGGCGTCGCGGGAGAGCGATTGCTTGAAGTAGCCGGCCTGGTACAGCAGGCCCACGCCGATCAGGGGCACGCCGAGGTCCGAGGCGGCCTTAAGGTGGTCGCCGGCCAGGATGCCCAGGCCGCCGGAGTACTGCGGCAGGACTTCGGTGATGCCAAATTCGGGGGAGAAGTATGCGATGGCGGCGGGGGCTTCCCCGCCCAGGCTCTGATACCAGCGGGGCTGCTCAAGATACCGGTCAAGGTCCTCGGCGGCGGCCCGGACCTGGTCAACGACTGACTGGTCGGCGGCGAGGCGCTGGAACTCTTCGCGGCTGACCCGGCCCAGGAAACTGATGGGATCCTGGCCGGATTCTTCCCAGATGCGGGGGTTCAGTGCCGCGAAAAGTTCCCGGGTGGGCCGGTGCCAGGACCAGCGCAGGTTTGTGGCCAATCGGGCCAGCGGCCTGATGGGCTCCGGGAGGACTGTTCTGACGGTAAATCTGCGGATTGCCTTCACCTGCGCCACACTAACCGACAACATCAACGTCTGGAACCGCTTTGGCATTCTTTTAGGTAAATGACAGTTGGCGTGGCGGATAAGTCGAATCGCCGCGACAAAAAGCAGCGCAGGCTTAGCAATTTTGACCATTTCTCGCTAACGTCGAGCCTGTGACGACTAACTCAGCAACCCCTGCCGCCTCAAAGAAAAAGCCGAAAGGCAAAATCACCGACGGGCTAAGATTTGGCCGCTTTCCGATCACCGCCGTGCAGCCTGTGGTGGAGGGTGGAAAGTATCCTGCCAAGGCCTTGCCGGGGGAGGGGATCGTGGTGGGTGCCACCGCATTCCGGGAGGGTCATGACCAGTTGGGTGTCAGCGCGGTCCTTCTGGATCCCCGGGGGAAGGAACGCCAGCGCGTCAGGCTGGCACCGCCCAAAGGGGAACGCGGCCTCGGCACGGACCGCTGGGAGGGCATCCTCACGCCGTCGGCCGTTGGAAACTGGACCTTCCTCATTGAGGCGTGGCACGACCGCTACGGAACCTGGCACCACAACGCCGAGGTCAAGGTGGCCGCAGGCATCGACGTGGAGCTGATGCTCGCCGAAGGTTCGGCGCTGCTCTCAGAAGCGGCCGCCGACGCCTCCCGTAACGCGTCGGACCGGCGCACCCTGCGCATGGCCTCTTCCATCCTGGCCAACGGTTCCCTCACCGATGAGGAACGCTTGGCAGCCGGCTTCGGCTCCGACGTCGCCGACGTCGTGGAACGCCAGCCGATCCGGGAGCTGGTCACCGTTTCCGAGCAGTTCCCGCTACTGGTGGAGCGCGATCTCGCAGGCCGCGGAGCCTGGTACGAGTTCTTTCCCCGGTCCGAGGGGGCCGTCAGGGACGCCGCCACCGGGGCCTGGACGTCCGGGAATTTCAGGACAGCAGCGAAGCGGCTGGACGCGGTGGCGGAAATGGGCTTCGACGTGCTCTACATGCCGCCTATCCACC
The DNA here is from genome assembly GCF_014926485.1 of Pseudarthrobacter sp. AB1. Classification (NCBI taxonomy): domain Bacteria; kingdom Bacillati; phylum Actinomycetota; class Actinomycetes; order Micrococcales; family Micrococcaceae; genus Pseudarthrobacter; species Pseudarthrobacter sp. AB1. Next base: position 7,279 of record NZ_PZKO01000017.1, on the reverse strand, counting down.
CCATCGGCATCCAGCACCGCAAGGGCCCCAACAACACCCTGATCGCCGGCCCGCACGATCCCGGCTCGCCCTGGGCCATCGGCGCCAAGGAGGGTGGCCACGACGCCATCCACCCGGAGTTGGGCTCGTTCGAGGACTTTGACGCCTTTGTTGCCCGCGCTAAGGAGCTGGGCCTGGAAGTCGCGCTTGATCTGGCGCTGCAGGCGGCGCCCGACCACCCGTGGGTACAGTCCAACCCGGAATGGTTTACCACCCGGGTTGACGGGAGCATCGCATATGCGGAAAACCCGCCCAAGAAGTACCAGGATATTTTCCCGCTCAATTTCGACAATGATCCGGAAGGGCTTGCGAAGGAAATCCTGCGGGTCGTGTTGCTGTGGGTCAGCCATGGCGTGAAGATCTTCCGGGTGGATAATCCGCACACCAAACCGGTTTGGTTCTGGGAATGGCTCATTGGCCAGGTCAACAAAAAGACTCCCGGCGTGGTGTTCCTCGCGGAAGCGTTTACGCGCCCTGCGATGATGCACGCCCTGGGCCGGGCAGGTTTCCAGCAGTCATACACCTACTTCACGTGGCGGAACACCAAGAAGGAACTGGAAACCTATTTCGCGGAGGTCAGCCACGACTCGCCGGCGTACTTCCGTCCCAACTTCTTTGTCAACACGCCGGACATCCTCACGGAATACCTGCAGTTCGGCGGTCCGGCGGCGTTCAAGATCCGCGCCGCATTGGCCGCCACCGCCAGCCCGCTGTGGGGCGTTTATGCCGGCTACGAGCTCTATGAGCATGTTGCCCGCCCCGGTGCGGAAGAGTACATCGACAACGAGAAATTTGAATACAAGGCCCGTGACTGGGACGCTGCCGCGGCCTCGGGCCGGACCCTGGCGCCGTATCTGACCAGGCTCAACGCCATCAGGCACAGCCACCCGGCGCTGTTGGACCTGCAGAATCTCACGGTCCACCAAAGCACCGACGACGCCACGGTGGTGTATTCCAAACACAAGACCCTGCCGGACGGCACCAAAGACACCATTATTGTGGTGGTCAACGTCGATCCGCACGGCATCAGGGAGAGCACCATTTCCCTGGACCTGGCTGCCCTTGAACTTGACCCCGAGGACCTGTCGCCCAACGGCGGGTTCCGGGTGGAGGACCTCATTTCCGGAGAATCCTGGGAATGGGGCGAATACAACTACGTCCGCCTGGATGCGCACGTTGAACCCGCACACATCCTGAGCGTGAGGAGAGTTCATCAGTGAGCTTTAACCCGCAGAGTTCCAGCCAGCATTTCACCCCCAAGAGCACATTTGAGCTACATGCACCGGGCCTGGCGCACGATCCGCTCTGGTATCGGAAGGCCGTCTTCTATGAAGTGCTGGTACGGGCCTTCGCGGATGCGAACGGCGACGGTTCGGGCGACTTCACCGGCCTGATCGACCGGCTGGACTACCTGCAGTGGCTTGGCATCGATTGCCTGTGGCTCCCGCCGTTCTTCCAGTCGCCGCTGCGTGATGGCGGCTATGACATCTCGGACTACAATTCCGTCCTGGATGAATTCGGCACCATCAGCGACTTCAAGCGGCTGGTGGCGGAGTCCCATGCCCGCGGCGTCCGGGTCATCATTGACCTGCCGCTGAACCACACCTCGGACCAGCACCCCTGGTTCCAGGAATCGCGCAAGGACCCGGACGGTCCCTTCGGCGACTTTTACGTGTGGAGCGACACGGACGAGAAGTACCAGGACGCCCGCATCATCTTCGTGGACACGGAGGAATCCAACTGGACGTTCGACCCCATCCGCAGGCAGTTCTTCTGGCACCGCTTCTTCGGCCACCAGCCTGACCTGAACTTTGAAAACCCCAAGGTCATCGAAGCGCTCTTCGACGTGGTTCGTTTCTGGCTGGACCAGGGCATTGACGGTTTCCGGGCGGACGCCATCCCGTACCTCTTCGAGGAGGAGGGGACCAACTGCGAAAACCTGCCAGCCACCCATGACTTCCTGCGCAAACTTCGGGCCATGGTGGACGAAGGCTACCCCGGCCGCGTCATCATCGCCGAGGCCAACCAGCCGCCCAACGAGGTGGTGGAGTACTTCGGAACAGCAGAAGAGCCCGAATGCCACATGGCGTTCCACTTCCCCATCATGCCGCGCCTCTACTACGCCCTGCGCGACCAGAAGGCCGCTCCGATCATCGAGACCATGCATGACACCCCGGAGATCCCCGAAGGCGCGCAGTGGGGAACTTTCCTGCGCAACCACGATGAACTGACGCTGGAGATGGTCACTCCCGACGAGCGCGCGGCGATGCTGGGCTGGTATGCGCCGGACCCCCGCATGCGCGCCAACATCGGGATCCGGCGTCGCCTTGCACCGCTGCTGGATAATTCCCGGGCCGAGATCGAACTGATCAATGCGCTGTTGCTGTCTCTTCCTGGCAGCCCGTTCCTGTACTACGGGGACGAGATCGGCATGGGGGACAACATCTGGCTCGATGACCGCGATGCCGTACGCACTCCCATGCAGTGGAACCCGGACCGGAACGCAGGATTCTCCAACGCTGATCCCGGCAAGCTCTACCTGCCGGTCATCCAGTCGCTGGTGTACAACTACAACATGGCCAATGTGGAAGCCGAGGCCGCCCACTCCGGGTCACTGCTCCGCTGGACACGGCAGATCCTCAGCGTCCGCAAGAACCACCCTGTCTTCGGGCTGGGTGCGTTCAAACATGTCGAAGCGGACCACGACGCCGTGGTGGCGTATCTCCGGGAACTTTCGGATGACAACACTGCGGGGCTGCCGGGCGAATCCATTCTGTGCGCCTTCAACCTTTCGCAGCACCCCGTCGCGGCAAAACTGCGGATTCCGCAGTTTGCCGGCCGCGGACTGCGCGATGTGTTCGGGGGGCAGCCGTTCCCCGGGATCGATGACGACGGATCACTGACGCTGACCCTGGGGAGCCATGATTTCTTCTGGCTGCGGATCCGCTCAGCGACGTCCAACCCGGCCTCCCCGTACACGCAGGCACTGCCCATCCTGTCCATCGAGAACTGACATGGCCCAGCCCACCCTCACAGCCACACTGAGCGCCGTCCTTCGGGAATGGCTCCCACGCCAGCGCTGGTTCCCCGTAAAGACAGCAGATTTTGCGCTGGAGCAGGCCGGCAGCCTGAGCCTCGAGGATGCCGCGGGGCAGGCTCGGCTGGAGATATTCCTGCTGGCTGTCACGTCCAGGACGGCCGACGGCGGACTTCGGACTGATGTGGTCCAGGTCCCGCTGAGCTACCGGGCAAGTCCGCTTGCCGGAGCGGAGCGGGCACTGGTGGGCCGCGCTCCCGAGGCCGGCATGGCCTGGATCTACGACGCCGTGCACGATCCTTCCTTTGTCTCCTCGTGGCTGGAGCTGATCCGGTCCGAAGCCGGCTCGAGCACGGGTGCGGCGACGGGCCACCGCACCCGGTCGGAGCACCGGTTGCCTACCGCCCACGGAATGGTCAAAGTCCTGTCCGGCGAGCAGTCCAACAGCTCAGTCATCGTTGACGACGGCGAGTCTGCGGCCATTGTGAAATTCTTCCGGGTGCTCTCTGAAGGGATCAACCCTGAAGTTGAGGTGGGGGCGGCTCTGACGGCCCAGGGCATCTTCGAGGTTCCGGCAACGCTGGGGTGGGTCCGCGGGGAATGGCTGGCGCCGGCGCCACAGGGGCTCCCGGCACAGGCACCATCGCAGGGCGAGCTTGCCGTAGCCCACGAATTCCTCGCCGGCGGCCGTGATGCGTGGCGCCTTGCTGTGGATGCCGCGCGCACCGGCGCCGATTTCACCGCCGAAGCTTATGCCCTGGGTGCGGCCACGGCCACGGTCCATCGTCGGCTGGCGGAAGCCCTCGGCACAGCGGTTGAACCGGCCCCGGGTCAGGTTATTGCGCCCGGAGTAGCCCAGCGGGTCCGGCAGGCATGGGCGGAAGCCGGTGCCGCCGTCGGGCCTTACGACCATGCCTTAGACGCGCTTCTTGGCGAGCTCGACGGCGTGCCGGCAGGTCCGCTGCAGCGGATCCACGGCGATCTTCACCTCGGCCAGATCCTGCAGGTCCCCGGCCAAGGCGGCGGGCCGGGCCGCTGGGCCATCCTTGATTTTGAAGGTGAGCCACTGCGGCCCATCGCCGAACGCAACTTTCCCGACGTTCCGCTCCGCGACGTGGTGGGAATGCTCCGCTCATTCGACTACGCGGCAGGCGCAGCGGAACGCGAATATCAGGGAGCCCGCGTTCCGGCATCCTGGGTCGATGATTGCGCGGACGCGTTCCTTGCCGGCTATGCCGCAGTCACACCCGGCATCATCGACCGAAGTTCACCGCTCTTTGTGGCATTGTGGCTGGACAAGGCCCTTTACGAAGTCGTTTATGAATTGCGGAACAGACCTGACTGGCTGGCCATTCCAACGAATGCCTCCAGGCGGCTCCTCAGCGTTAAAGGCTCCGGCGATCAGGCCCGGGCAGCATCGGAAGGTATCAAAATGACAGGCGCAGCACCTACAGACCGGCCCCGTGTGCCCCTACACGTGGACCCGGAAACCTTGGCCCGCGTGGCGAACGGCGAACATCACGCCCCGCACTCGGTGCTGGGTGCCCACCTGGACGACCACGGCCATGTGACTGTCCGGACCGTCAAGCACCTCGCGGAGGCAGTAAGCGTGGTGACTGCCGTAGGTTCGGCGCCCATGACCCACGAGGATAACGGCGTTTGGGTGGCGGTCCTGGAGCCGCTGCAGGCCGGCCACGTGCCCGACTACCGGTTGGAGGTCACCTATCCTGGTGCCGCGCCGCTAACAGTGGATGAGCCGTACCGCTACCTGCCCACCGTCGGTGAAGTGGACCTGCACCTGATTGGCGAGGGCCGGCACGAGAAGCTCTGGGAAGTCCTGGGCGCGCACGTTCAGCACTACAAGTCCTCACTGGGCGATGTTGACGGCGTCTCCTTTGCCGTGTGGGCGCCGAACGCGCAGGCGGTCCGCGTCAAAGGCGACTTCAACGCCTGGGACGGCCGGCAGAACTCACTCCGCTCGCTGGGATCCTCCGGCGTGTGGGAAGTCTTCCTGCCTGGTGTTTTAGCAGGGGCGTGCTACAAGTTCGAGATCAAAACCAAGGGCGGCTACTGGGTCGAAAAGGCCGATCCCTTGGCCTTCGGCACCGAGGTCCCGCCGCTGACTGCCTCCCGAGTGGTGGAGCAGTCGTACGCGTTCAAGGACGCAGAATGGATGGAGGCACGCGCGCAGCGTGACCCGCACAATTCGCCGATGAGCGCCTACGAAGTCCACCTCGGATCCTGGCGCCTTGGCCTGGGCTACCGTGAGCTCGCCAAGGAGTTGGTGGACTACGTCAAATGGCTGGGCTTCACGCACGTTGAGTTCATGCCCGTGGCCGAACATCCTTTCGGCGGCTCCTGGGGCTACCAGGTGACGTCCTACTTTGCGCCGACCTCGCGCTTTGGCCATCCGGATGAATTCCGGTTCCTGGTGGATTCCCTGCACCAGGCCGGAATCGGCGTGCTGCTCGACTGGGTCCCGGCGCACTTCCCCAAGGATGCCTGGGCGCTGGCCCAGTTCGACGGCGAACCCCTGTACGAGCACGCCGACCCGAACCTGGGTGAGCACCCAGACTGGGGAACGCTGATTTTCGACTTTGGCCGCACCGAGGTGCGGAACTTCCTGGTGTCCAACGCGCTGTACTGGCTTGATGAGTTCCATATCGACGGACTCCGGGTGGATGCTGTGGCCTCGATGCTGTACCTCGACTACTCACGCGAAGAGGGGCAGTGGTCGCCCAACCGCTTTGGCGGACGCGAAAACCTGGAGGCCATCTCGTTCCTCCAGGAGGTCAACGCCACTGTGTACAAGACGCACCCCGGCGCGGTGATGATCGCCGAAGAGTCCACAGCTTTCCCCGGCGTCACCGCCCCGACAAGCCAAGGTGGCCTGGGCTTCGGGCTCAAGTGGAACATGGGCTGGATGCACGACTCCCTCAAATACGCCTCCGAGGACCCCGTCAACCGGAAGTGGCACCACGGCACGGTGACGTTCTCCATGGTCTACGCGTTCACCGAGAACTTTCTGCTTCCCATCAGCCACGACGAAGTAGTGCATGGCAAAGGCTCCATGCTCCGGAAGATGCCGGGGGACCGGTGGCAGCAGTTGGCCAACCTGCGCGCCTTCTTTGCATACCAGTGGGCCCACCCGGGCAAACAGCTCATTTTTATGGGCACCGAGTTCGGCCAGGAGGCTGAATGGTCCGAGCAGCATGGGCTGGACTGGTACCTGGCAGAGATTCCGGCGCACCGCGGAATGCAGCTCCTCACCAAGGATCTCAACGAGATCTACAGCTCGACGCCGGCCCTCTACTCCCGTGACAACGAGCCGGGCGGTTTCCAGTGGATCAACGGTGGGGATGCCGACCGCAATGTCCTGACGTTTATCCGCTGGGACAAGGAGGGCAATCCGTTGGTGTGCGCCATCAACTTCTCCGGCGGTCCGCATGTGGGCTATGCCCTCGGCGTTCCCGCTGCCGGGGCCTGGACCGAAGTGCTGAACACCGACGCCGCGGCCTATGGCGGTTCGGGTGTTTTGAATAGCGGTGAGCTGGTTGCCCTGGACGAAGGGCTCGACGGCCAGCCGGCAACGCTTACCGTGACGCTGCCGCCCCTGGGGGCCACGTACTTCAAGCCCGTTCTTTTGGCGGCGGGCTGACCGATTGGTGTGAGCCCGCTCTCCTAAGTGCGGAGCGAGAGGCCCGGAGTTCCTTGAGATTCCGGGCTTTTTGCTGACCTAGGGGTAGTGCCGCAGGGGCCCCAAGGGGGCCTGATTGGTCATCCCGGCAAAGTGGTGGTATAGTTTATTTCCGCGCTGCTCCACAGAGTCAGACCGAAAAAACCGACACGAAAGCCTTAGGCTGACGAAGTCGCGGAGGCCGGTTTGACAAGTTGGAGAGCAGCCGGTAAGTTTGAAAAGTTGCTCCGGAGCGATCCACGGCCGATTAGATGGTTGTGGTGGTGCCGGGTGTGTCTGTTGTTTGAGAACTCAATAGTGTGCCAAGTTTGTTGATACCAATTTATTGTATTGAATTGGTTGAATTGACTGGATTATGCCACCCCGTGGTGTGGTCTGGTTTTTACAGCTGGTTTCAAATTTTGCAGCCTTCTTCTTCCGTTATTTCCGGGGGTGTTGGTTGTGTCTGTTTTTGTTTTACTTCAACGGAGAGTTTGATCCTGGCTCAGGATGAACGCTGGCGGCGT
>NZ_PZKO01000025.1:0-30105 GCF_014926485.1 Pseudarthrobacter sp. AB1 | reverse complement strand
GCATGTCGATGCTGAAAATCGTCGGATCAGTGTAGAAGGGGGCATCGAGGGAATATCCCACGCGCCGGAAATCGAACAACTCGCTGATTTCCGCCAGCTGCTCTGCAGGCAATGATGAAGCGAGTTTTCCGCGTGAATTGATGGGCAAAACTGGAGCAGACATGTGTTTCCTCCCGGAGGCGTGGGTAATTATGCGATTCGTGGCAGCCACGGCTGGGTGGTCCAAGCGGTGTTGTGGAAAACCTTGTAATCATGAGATTAGGGACGATTGCACTGCAACAAAAGCGCAAGATATTGGAGATAACAGTGCACAATGAGTGCATGATTGATCCACGGCTCATCACACTCAGGCTGCTTGGTCCAACCCCCGCCAGGGACCGGATATGAACAGGGCGCACTGTTCAACTCGAAACAACTCTCTCAGGACAGCTGACAGCCTACGGCCACGGCGCAGCCACGGTTCACTGTGCATCAGCGGTAGATCAACGGAGGTCCGGATCATCCAAGTGGACGCTGCCCGTCAACATCGCGGTGAACGGAACCAGTGAGGGCCTCAACAACTGCTAGATGGCCGGTTGTGTCAGGAACCCCGGGGAATTGAACCGTCAAGATATCAACGGCTGCCTCGGGCGGCTGGCATGCCGAACGCATGCGAAGAAGCGCGACGGCGGAAATGAGGAACCAGACTATATTCGTGACCACGGAGGGCCCTGCTTCGTGGAATGCACCGTTGATAATGAAGGCACAAGCACCGAGGAGGTTTGCGGTCTGGAAACGCCTGCCCGCCTTCACCCAGCCCATAGAGAGCGTCAGATATGCACTTAGGATCACAGCCGCCCCTGCCACCTGGCGGCGGACGCTCCGGCCCTCCGGAAATCGAAAAAAGTACCCCTTCATGGCCGGCAGCCTCGGCATCACCCCATGCTGCCCATGATCCAGCAGGGACAAACATCGCCCCTGCAATTGCTGGAATTGCCAGCACAGGACGTTGCGCACAGCCTGCCGTCGCATGGGAAACGAAGAACCGCAGCCCCCGGGCGCCGATCCATGTGATGGATCCGGGTCACCGAGAATGACCAACGCGAATTCGCGTCGGCGATTCCATGTTGGAAAGTTCACTGGGCAGTGGCATTGCCTGGTCCACTCCGAGATAAGCCGGCATGTCGGTCAGAGGCAGGGCTGCCATAAACACCGCCGGCGTGGACAAGCGCAGTCCGGCTGAGGATGCTATAGAGGGAGGAAGGAGACCTGAATGCTTGAACGAGCAGGAACACGCGCCTTTCTGTATAACCTTCACGAGGGCTCGCCACTGCAGATGCAGTGGCTTTTTTACGGTCAGTCCGAACTGCCTGTGGCAGTGCAAACCTGGGAGCTGCCTCCCGGAGGCTTCGAGGGAATGCATTCACATGCTGAGCCCGGCCGCCCGCTGGAGGAGATCTATGTTGTCACCGAGGGCACGGGTCAAATGACCGTCGAAGACGAAACCTACTCGGTAGCAGTCGGTGACGCTGTCCTGGCTAGGGCTGGAACTCGGCATGATCTGCTTAATACCGGCAAGGGGCCGCTGAAGGTGCTGGTCATCTGGGGCGAACCCAGGCCGGCCGACTACTCCGACTTTGGGTCGGCCAAGATGGCACGGGTAGCAAGAACGGATGCGTCCCCTGATTAAAACGCCGGTTGGGAAGTGGTGTACGGGGTCGGTCCTACTCGACAGTGCTCTGCGAGAATCGTCGCGCCTGGGCACCAAACAACGGCGACAACGATCGCGCCGGAGGACGAGGGCCGGTTCACCTTCAGACTGCTGTCACTACCGGAGCCTCCACCTGCTGTGTTCCGGGGCGACTGGCGAGGGTCTGCCTGGCAGAAGCTGGTCTGCACTGCTCCACGCGAAGAAACCGTAGCCGGATGAACTTGCTCTTCTATCTCTGGGTGCTGGGGCTTTCAGGGCGGCGTAAGTGTGCTTTCTCGACGAGCTCCGTGATCCACGGCCGCTGGCCATGATGGAGTGTTATGCCCTCCGGCAGGCCGTGAACGTTTGACGTCGAGCCGATGATGTCAATGGAGATGCGCCCATCGCCCATGGGGGCATTGCTAATGTGCAGTTCGCCATAGGACTCGGGCAGCACCGGATCCAGCCAAAGGCCGCCCAACGAGATGTGGGCGTCATAGCGCATTAGTCCAGTGATCAGCTGGATCGGCGTGGTGGCAGCCCATGCCTGAGGTGAGCAGGCGGTCGGGTATGGAACCGGCTGCGCAAACTGTTCGCGGGCGAAGCCACAAAAGAGTTCCGGAAGCCGTCCACCGGAGTACTCGGCTGCTTCCAGCAGCGCTGTGGCAATCCGTTGTGCTTCCTCCACGAAGCCGTACCGCAACAGCCCGGCCGCAATCAGCGCGTTGTCGTGCGGCCAGACCGATCCGTTATGGTAGCTGGCCGGATTGTAGGCACCCATGCCGCGGGCCAGTGTCCTAATCCCCCAACCGCTGAACATTTCGGCAGACATCAAGCGCTCTGCTACAAAGGGGGCCTTGTCCTCATCCACGAGTCCGAACCACAGGCGGTGACCCATGTTAGAAGCACACGCATCCACGGGCCGTTTGTCACGGTCCAACGCAACCGCGTAATAGCCCTTCTTAGGTAGCCAGAACTCTTCGTTGAATCGTTTTTTAAGGACGTCCGCTCGATTCCGAAGCTCTGCTGCCAAGTCAAGGTCGCCGTCATCGTAAGCCATCCAAGCCCTGGCCATATACGCTCCATGCACGTACGCCTGGACTTCGCAGAGCGCCAGCGGCGGTTCAGCGATGGTGCCATCGGCGAAGTTGATGCCGTCCCATGAGTCCTTCCATCCTTGGTTGATGAGACCGTGTTCGTTAAGCCGGCCGTATTCCACGAAACCATCACCGTCGCGGTCGCCGTAGTCCCGGATCCACTCAAGGGCGCGGTCGGCGTTGGGAAGGAGGGCGGAGATAGTATCCTTGGCGAAGCCCCAGCGGCTGACCGATCCCAGGACAACCACAAAGAGCGGCGTTGCATCGACGCTGCCGTAGTAGGCGGACTTCCCACCCAAGGCCAGACCGCTGGAGACGCCTAGCCGGACTTCATGCAGAATCTTTCCCGGTTCTTCCTCGCTCATCGGATCAACTGCAGTCCCCTGGAGGTCTGCCAACGTGCGCAGGGTGCCCAAGGCTAGGGAAGGGTCCACGGGCAACGCCATCTCGGAAGCCCATAGGGAGTCGCGACCGAATAACGTCATGAACCAGGGCGCTCCTGCAGCCACCACCACTCTCTCCGGATGGTCCGGATCCTGGATTCGTAGGGCACCCAGATCCTCGTAGCTTCGTCTCAGGGTGCTTTCGATGGAGCGGTTGCCCATCTGCAGGACCGGGATCTTTGCCACCCACTCTTGGCGGCGCCGGTCGCTGGGGGACATTTCCCCTTGAACTGGATGGGCAAAGGGCGCCACGGTCCCTGCTCCGTCGAGCGTTGGTACTACGCTCGCCCGGCTGCTCCAGTGGCCGGAAGGGGGTACGGTTACATTGAAACTCAGGGCCTCAGCTGAGGCGGTGGCACCTTCGGCGCTGACCACTACGCTTTTTCTCACTCCCTGCCACTCGGCCCGGATTTCCAAGGTGTTGCCTTTCGGCAGCCGCGTCTCATTCCAGCGGCGGGTGACCCGCGCTTCCTTCACCTCAAAGAGGTCTGCGAAGTCCGACTCGACGACCAGCGTGATCGTACAATGGGCCGGTTGGAGCGAATAGTTCCGGACGGTGATCTCTTCCAGTATCCCCGCTCCGACCTCACGCAGCCTCTCGACCAGTAAGGGGCTGTCCGCATATCCGTCGGAGCGCGGAACGCGACACGCAAAGAGGGCCCGATAGGGTTCCTTGGTCTCTGCTGCCAACGGTTCAAGTGACTGGCCATTGATGGTTAGATGCCAACGCGACAGTATGCGTGTGTCCAAGTGAAAGACCCCATGCGGCAGTTCGGGACGAATGTCCCCGTCGGCGGAGGAGATGCAGAAGGAGGAGCCGGCCACCAACGTGACTGTGCCCGCCCCGAGAGGTCCTGCGGCTGTGTCAGAATTCCATCCGGCCACTTCGTGCTCCTCCAACGGACTCAGTGTGGATTTATAAACGCTACGCCGGACTATTTATGGGCGCCAGACCTTCTCGAGATAATAGGCCCGGAAATGGGCTAGCCTCATCGCGCTCAGCGCGGTGGAGGCCATCCAGGAACTGAACCTGTCCATCCCGGCGGACGTCTCGTTCCTGAAGTATGAGGACTTGCCTGAACACGCTTCACCCCACCGCCCCTGACCGTCATCGCCCAACCTGTCTACGACGTGGGTTTGATGGCCGCCAAGGCCACACACGGTCCTGCAGAACAAAGAGCTCGACGTCGAGTTGAACGAACACTGCCGAGGGTGCCTTGACTCGGATTGCGTCCCTATAGGCGCGCTTGAGGGCTGAGCAAGCCACGACGATTCCATCGGCGTGGGTCGAAGCGAGTTCGTCACCTACGAGTCCGAGCCAGGGCCACCTCGTCCGTCCTGGGGGTGCCTACGGCCATCTTTTCGACGTGGCTTGCGGGTGCAGCGAATCGGAGTCAATGAAAATAACGCCCAGATATTGCGCAAGCGCGGATCCCACGGCTGATTTTCCTGCCCCGGACACACCCATTACGACAATGACGGGCCGCATCAGAGTGTTCCCTGGTGCGGTGTTCCTGCGGGGATGGGGTAAAGCCGGGTGACATCAACGGGCCCTGCAGGAGGCCGTCGCCGCAGGGCTGTCCCGTAAGGCGACCTCGTTGCGGAGGGAGCTGGACTGCGGGATGACCCCGGCCAGGGAAGGTGCGCCTGCTGAGTATCCGTCGCAGCGTTCAACCGAAGTATCGTACGAGTATGGTTTCTTAGCCTCCGATCGAACTCATACTGCGGTCTGGCTGCACAAACTCTTTTGTTCCAAGGCCAGTCTGGTCCATGCCGTGTGCACGGGGTTTCATCCACATGGCATCCTGCCAGCGCCGCACCAGTTCATCGTCATGCGCACCGGTTCGCAAAGGCCCCAAGAGGTCGAATTCGTCCCGAGAGAACAGGCAGCTCATAATCTTTCCCTCGGCGGTAATGCGGGTTCGTCGGCAATCGGCACAGAAAGGTTCGCTGACGGACGCGATAATCCCCACGGTTCCCAAAACAGGCCCGGATGCCTCACCCGTAGCACCGTTCCGCCGTCGCACTTCAAACCGTTCGGCTGGCGCGCCGTCCCGCTGACGGCTATCCCGCTCCAAGACGAAGTCCGTGGCAGCAGGGTGCGGATTTCGAGGGCGGTAATCATCTCCCGTTCGTTCCATCCGCGTTGGGCATCCAACGGCATTTGTTCGATGAAGCGCAGTTCAAAGTTTCGCTCCAATGCCCATGCCAAGAGCCCCGGGGCTCCGTGGTCATTGATACCCCTCATCAACACGGCGTTGATCTTGACCGGGCCTAGGCCAACGGCGCGGGCGGCTTCGACACCGGCGAGAACTTCGCCGAGGAACGGGCGCCGGGTCAACTGCGTAAAAGTTTCCTCATGCAGGGAGTCGAGGGAGACACTGACCCTGGTTAAACCCGCCGCTTTGAGCGACTTCGCCTTCTTCTCAAGCCCGACGCCGTTGGTAGTCATAGAGATGGGGAGGCGGGGGTGGCGCCGCCGCAGCGCGGCGATAATATCCACGAGGTCCGGCCGGACCAGGGGTTCTCCGCCGGTGATTCGGAGTTCCCTCACACCCAGACGCTCGACGCCGAGGCCGACGATTCTCTCAATCTCTACCGCCGTCATGACGGCTTTATTTGGCAGCCATTGCAAGCCCTCTGCCGGCATGCAGTAGGTGCAGCGAAGGTTACATTTGTCAGTGACTGACAGCCGCATGTCCGTTGCTTGACGGCCAAAGCGGTCCAGCAGTGCCGAAGGAAGTTCGGACGGGGGCGGATCCGGAGCGGTCCCCTGATAGTTGGTGAGGACGGGGCGCAATGCGGGGATACCCAGCTGAACGGTCATGGTTCAGGCTGATCCAGGGCGCTGGTCGCGGCCGCCGTCAGCGGATGCCAAGATCACTGTCAATGTACGAACCAGGGCGGTTACCGTTGTCGTGCTGGCAACTGCAGTGACCAGCTAGCTGTAGCCGAACGGTCACTGGACTGGATGAGTCCAGTTGGATATCCACCGATTCCTTCCCGTTGCTGCTAACTGGAAGAGTATGTATTTGGTCGTTGAGCTGGGTCATGTAAAAACCTTTCTAATGAGTTGGGGTGTGCCCAGGCGGCACGGGCCGCGAAGCCACGTGCCAGTCGAAATGCTCGCGGTCATGATGCTCCTTTTTCTGGGTTTGGCGAGGTTGGGCGGGTGGCTATGTCTTGGCCTGCACCGACCCACTCCACGGTGCCGTCTTCGAAGAACTGTTCTTTCCAGATCGGCACACGGTCCTTGATGCGGTTCACAACTTCTGAACACACGGAAAAGGCCTGGCCGCGATGGGCCGCCGAGACGGCACATACGAGTGCGAGATCACCGACGTTGAGCAGCCCTACGCGGTGGGCGGCCCAGATGCGGACGGCCGATACCCCCATCCCGGAGTGCTCCGCGACCAGTTCTTCCACAAGTTCGGCCAAGACCTGGTGTGCGGTGGGGTGAGCCGAGTAGCTCAATCTGTTGACGGCCTTCCCGCTGTCATGGTTTCGCACCACTCCGCTAAAGCTGACCACAGCGCCGGCGTCGTCCCCCTCGACGGCCGCCGTCGCCCGATTCACGGATAGGGGGTCCTCAGTCAGTTCGGCGAGGATAAAGTCAAAGCCGGGCATGGTTTTCCTCGCAGCTGGCTGTACGCGGACGGATCAGCCTTTCGTGGCCGGCGTAGACATTCAGGCTGTGCCCCCTGCTGAATCCAATCAACGTCACTCCGGTTTCGGCAGCGAGGTCGGCGGCCAGGCTTGAAGGTGCGCTCACGGCTGCCAACACTGGAATGCCGGCCAGGGCCGCCTTCTGGACAAGCTCGAAGGAGGCCCGCCCCGATACCTGGAGAACGGTGCCGGTCAAGGGCAACAGGTCCTGGCGCAGGGCCCACCCCACCACTTTGTCCACTGCATTGTGGCGGCCTACATCTTCGCGAAGACAAAGCAACTCCGGGTTTGCGCCATCCACCTTGAACAGGCCAGCCGCATGGACGCCGCCGGTCTTGTCGAAGAGGGCTTGGGCCTCGCGAAGCCGCGCCGGCAGTTCTGCGATGAGATCCACGGGGACCCGCAGTGCGTCCTGGGAAGGATCAAAATGGAGGGTCTTGCGGACGGCGTCGATCGAGTCGGTCCCGCAAATGCCACATGAGCTTGAGGTGTAGACATGCCGCATGGTGTCGGGCATGGCCACATCCGGCCTCAATTGGGCCTCAATCACGTTAAACGTCTGTTCTCCGCCGGCATCCCCGGTACAGAAGCGCAGGGAGACCAGCTCGGCTTGTGAACGGATGATGCCTTCAGAGACCAAGAACCCGGCTACTAGGTCAAAATCGTCCCCGGGTGTCCTCATGGTGACCGCGAAGGAGCGGCCGCCGACACGGATTTCCAGAGGCTCCTCAGCGGCCAGTACGTCTTCTTTGAACTGCACCGGGTATTCGGTTCCGGAACCGTCCAGGTGAAAGCGCTGGATCTTCCGACGCTGTGTCATGCGTGCCATGGTGTGCTCCGTGCTCCATTGTTTGCGGCAACGACGGTGTCTTTGGACGTCGACCAGGGGAGGTGGAGCACCGGAACCGTCTCGCCGGCCAAGGCACCTCCAGGGGGGACGACAATGATGCCGTCGGCCCAAGCTAGCCCGCGCATCATGCCGGAGCCCGTATGCGGGATGGGAAACGCCAGACCATGGATTATTCTGCAGGGAATGAGACGCGTACGGTCCCGGTCCGGGTCGACGTCCGCACCTGAAATCGCCTCCCCGACGGCTCTCAGGGACCTGTTTCCGAGGGCGGCCAGTAACGGTTCTACCAGCGTGGTGAGAGCCATCATGGCGGCCAGAGGATTGCCAGGAAGTCCGACGACGAACCGACCGTCCGGGAGTTCGGCCAGAACAGCAGGATGGCCTGGGCGCATGGCGATGCCGTCCAACAGCAGTCGCCCACCAAGCGCGGCCACGACGCGACGGAGGTGGTCGGTGCCGGATGGCCCGGTTCCGCCTGTCGTTATGATGACGTCCGGTTGCTCCCCGGGGAATGCCTCGGGATTTCCCAGGGCCGATAGCCATTCGTCGTAAGAATCCCCGATTCGGTGGGGATTGTCAGGGATGCCCCCCAGTAGTGAAATGACGGTGCCCAGTTGGGGACCGAACGTGTCTCGGACCTGTCCTGGGGCAGGAATGCCGGCCGACACGACTTCCGCGCCGGTCAGCACGATGGCTACTAGTGGTTTGGCATCGATCTGGAGTTCGTCGTGGCCGGCCACAGCGGCGAGGGCAATGTGAGCGGGGTTCAGAATGGTGCCAGCCGGGATCAGTACTTCGCCCGCCGCCGCTTCTTCACCGGCATGGCGTATGTGCTGACTCACTTGTGGTTCCCCGTGCTGTGCGCGGTCATTAAGAGCTAGCAGGAGCTTGCCATCAGCGTCCTGCGTGACCTGGCCGCTTTCCTTGCGGAGTATTGAAGTTGCGCCGGGAGGTACCAGTCCGCCGGTGGCAATGGTGTTGGCGTGGCCCGGTGACAAGGTGTGTCGTTGCTCGGAAAGGGTCCAGGGTCCGCTGCCGTTGATGGCCCAGCCGTCCATTGCGGAGGAAGAGTAATGGGGGAGGTTCTGTTGTGCTGTGACGTCTCGGGCCAGTGTGCGGCCTGATGCCAATGCCAGGGGGACATTCACGGGCGGGAGCGGGGCGGGTACGTCAAAGGCAAGCTGTCGGGCTTCGGACCAGCCGGTTCCCCGTTGTCCAGGACCGTGCCACCTAGGGGACGGCTTCGTACCGCGACCGCCGGTGGCAATTTCACGAGCGACCATCGCGGGCCCTTTCTGACTGTCTTGAGGTGTTGAAGGGTGCGCTCCGGGGACTGAAGGTTTTGCACCACGTTGTGCAAAACCTTCAGTCCCCGGTTATCCACCGTTGTGTTTAGGCTTTGACGTATCCGTTCGGGTTCAAAACAAACTTGGTTGCTGCGCCGGCGTCGAATTCCGCGTAGCCGCGCGGTGCTTCCTCCAGCGGTATCGCCTTGGCGTTAACTGCCTTGGCGATCTGGACCTTGTCATACAGGATGGCCATCATCAGTTGGCGGTTGTACTTCATGACCGGGCACTGGCCGGTGGTGAAGGACAGGGACTTTGCCCAGCCGGTGCCGAGGGACAGCGAGAGGGAGCCGTGCTTGGCTGCATCGTCAATTCCACCCGGATCTCCGGTGACGTACAGGCCGGGGATACCCAATGCACCACCTGCAGCGGTAATGTCCATGAGGGAGTTCAACACGGTTGCCGGGGCTTCGTGGGAGGCATCCTTCCCGTGGCCGCGGGCTTCGAAACCGACGGCATCCACGGCGCAGTCCACTTCTGGAACGCCCAGGATCTGGTCGATTTGATCCTTGGGGTCTCCGTTGGACACGTTCACGGTTTCGCATCCGAACGAACGGGCCTGCGCCAGGCGGTCCTCGTTCATGTCGCCGATAATCACGACTGCCGCCCCAAGCAGTTGGGCGCCGACGGCGGCGGCCAAGCCGACCGGGCCGGCGCCGGCGATGTAAACGGTGGATCCCACGCCCACGCCGGCGGTGACGGCTCCGTGAAATCCGGTGGGGAAGATATCTGAAAGCATGGTCAGGTCCATGATCTTTTCCAGAGCCTGGTCGCGGTCCGGGAACCTCAGCAGGTTCCAGTCAGCGTAGGGGACCAGCACGTATTCGGCTTGACCACCCACCCAGCCACCCATGTCCACGTATCCGTAAGCGCTGCCCGGCCGGTCTGGGTTGACGTTGAGACAGATCCCGGTCTTGCCTTCCTTGCAGTTCCGGCATCGGCCACAGGAGATGTTGAATGGCACGGAGACGATATCGCCGACCTTGATGAATTCCACATCGGGACCGACTTCTACCACCTCGCCGGTGATCTCGTGTCCCAGCACCAGGTTCGGGGGGGCCGTTGTGCGCCCGCGTACCATGTGCTGGTCCGAGCCGCAGATGTTGGTAGTCACGGTGCGGAGAACCACACCGTGTGGCACCTTCCGGCCTACGTTGGCTGGATTGACGCCGGGTCCATCCTTGAGTTCGAACGTCGGGTAGTCGGTATTGATGATTTCGACGACACCGGGTTCCTTGTAGGCGACTGCTCTGTTTCCTGACATGGACACTCCTTTGACAGTTGCTGACGTAACTTGAATCGGGTCTTGCCCCGCCACCCGAAAGCGATGCTTCGATGGGGTACCTCTCCGGGGTTCAGACCATCGAAGCACCGTTCACGGGAGCGGGACGGACCATCCGGGATGCGGACGCGGGCTCTGGGCCGCAGCTCCTGTGGATGCGACCGTCTGATCATTTTCGACAGTTCTGCCGCCGACGCCCATCGCGCCGATGACGGTTCCGGCTTTGGTGATGTCAGACATGGTTATCCCCCAAATTGTACTGATATGTCCGCTCGCCGGTAAAGATATATCAGTTACATCGTATTGCAGGACTGGGTGTGTGTCCAGAGATTTCTTAGCGCCCGTGTATCAGGCTGAGCGCCTCAGCCCGGGCTGCCGGCAGACGGAGCTCCCCGCGGACGGCTGAAGTGATGGTCTTGGCCCCGGGCTTGCGGACACCGCGCATCGACATGCAGAGATGCTCGCACTCGACTACGACAATGGCACCCAGGGGCCGCAGCGAACTGACCAGCGCATCAACGACCTGGGTTGTCAGCCGCTCCTGGACCTGTGGCCTGCGTGCAAAGACATCGACGAGCCGGGCCAGCTTGCTCAGTCCCGTGACGAGTCCCTCAGCCGATGGGATGTAGCCAACGTGGGCTACGCCGTGGAACGGCACCAGGTGGTGCTCGCAGGTGGAGTAGAAGGGGATGTCCTTGACGATGACCATTTCTCCGTGCCCAAGGTCAAAGGTCTTATCCAGCACGGCCAGGGGGTCCTCATGAAGGCCGCCAAATATCTCTGTAGCGGCCCGGGCTACCCGGGCGGGCGTATCCACGAGCCCTGGCCTGTCCGGGTCTTCTCCGATCGCAAGTAGATATTCGCGGACGGCCTGCTCAACCCGCGGCCCGTCCACACCCGTGGACGCGGTTACCGTCGTCATGTCGGCGCTCACGCGTCGGCCCGTTCCAGCCGCACGATGACGGACTTGGATGTCGGTGTACCGCTGGTGTCAGCTACCGAATCGAGCGGCACGAGCACGTTGGTCTCCGGGTAGTACGCTGCCGCACAGCCCTTCGGTGTCGAGTACGAAACGATCCGGAAGTTGTCGGCCCGCCGCTCTGTCCCGCGAAACTCGGAAATCAAATGAACCATCTCACCGTCGCGAAAGCCCAGCTCAGCGATGTCAGCCTTGTTGACAAGAACCACCCGCCGCCCGCCGTGGATACCGCGGTACCTGTCATCCTTGCCGTAGATGGTGGTGTTGTACTGGTCATGTGAGCGCAGAGTCTGAAGGACCAACCGCCCGTCGGGTACTTTGATGAATTCCAGCTCATTGCCGGTGAAGTGGGCCTTGCCCGACGCGGTCCCGAACTCTCTGGCGTCCCGCGGAGGATGAGGGAGGACAAAGCCGCCAGGGTGCTGGATCCGCTCCTCGAAATTTTCGAAGCCCTCGATGACCGCCTCGATGTGTTTCCGGATCAGGGAGTAGTCGTCTTTCATCGAGAGCCAGGCAGCGTTAGGCGTGTTGGGCAGCGGGAGGTTGTCATTGTCGGTGAAGAGCTTATGGGCGAGGTTGCACACTATGGCCACTTCTGAGTGGAGGTGCTCGCTGGCCGGCTTAATGCGTCCGCGGGACGCATGGACGGCGCTCATCGAGTCTTCCACCGTCACCCTCTGGTCCCCGGTGTGCTGCGCGTCCTTTTCGGTCCGACCCAGCGTTGGGAGGATCAGCGCGCGTCGGCCGGTGGACACGTGGGAATGGTTCAGCTTCGTGGAGATCTGTACCGTCAGGTCTGTGTTGGCCAATGCCCGCTCCGTGACCTCGGAATCCGGGGCCGCACGGACGAAGTTTCCACCCATTCCAATGAAGACGCGGACTTTGCCATCCCGCATGGCACGAATCGCCGCAACGGTGTCGTAGCCGTGCTTGCGAGGGGAAATAAACTCGAACTCCCGGTCCAGCTTGTCGTGGAACGCCTCTGGCATCTTTTCGAAGATGCCCATGGTGCGGTCGCCCTGAACGTTCGAGTGGCCACGGACAGGGCATACTCCTGCTCCGGGCTTACCGATGTTGCCTTGGAGAAGCAGCACGTTGACGACGTCCCGGAGCGTGGGGACTGAGTGTTTGTGCTGGGTTAGGCCCATGGCCCAGCAGACGATGGTGGCACTGGAGGCGAGCAGGCGTTCGCCCGTGGCCTTGATCTGCTCCAAACTCAGGCCCGTGGCTTCTACTATTTCACTCCACTGGACCTTTTCGAGGTGCCGCAGGTATTCGTTGATGCCCACGGTGTGGTTATTGATGAATTCGTGGTCCAGAACCGTAGCCAGTCCCGGGGTCTTCCTCCCGTGCGCCTCCGCCTCGAGGAGGTATTTGCCAAGCCCCTGGAAAAGGGCCTGATCCCCACCGGCCCGGATCTGCAGGAAGTCGTCGGTCAGTTGCGTGCCCACGAGCGTTCCGGAGATCGTCTGTGGATTCTCGAACCGCAGGAGCCCGGCCTCGGGAAGCGGGTTGACGGAGATGATGACGGCGCCGTTCTTCTTCGCTTTTTCCAGGGCGCTGAGCATGCGCGGGTGGTTAGTGCCTGGATTCTGCCCGGCAACGAAGATCAGTGAGGCTGTCTCCAGGTCGGCGAGGCTGACCGAGCCCTTGCCGATGCCGATGGTTTCAACGAGGGCTGAACCCGTGGACTCGTGGCACATGTTGGAGCAATCGGGGAGATTATTGGTGCCCAGTCCCCGCACAAGGAGCTGGTAGAGGAAAGCGGCTTCATTTGAGGTCCGCCCGGAAGTGTAAAAAACGGCCTGGTCGGGATGGTCCATTTCTTTCATTTCCCGGGCGATCAGCTCATAGGCTGCGTCCCATTCAATGGGTATGTAGTGCGTGGCTCCCTCGGACAAAAGCATTGGGTGGGTCAGCCGGCCCTGCTGGCCCAGCCAGTAGTCGTCCCGCGTTTTCAGGTCCTCGATGGAGTGTTTGGCGAAGAACTCGGGGGTGACGCGGCGGCGTGTGCCCTCCTCGGCCACAGCCTTCGCGCCATTTTCGCAGAACTCGGCTGCGTTGCGCTTTTCGTGTTCGGGCCATGCGCAGCCCATGCAGTCGAACCCGTCGACCTGGTTGACTGCCAGCAGCGTTTGGACGCTGCGCAGCGGACCCATTTGCTCGAGTGAGATCTTCAGCGAGTTCACCACCGCGGGGATGCCGACGGCCTTGGTCTTGGGTTTGGTGACGGTCAGCTTTGACTCGTCGATGTTATGTAGGGGGGCTTTTGAAGCCATGTAATCTTCCGTTCAGATCTGGCAGGAAACAGCGGGCTGGTTTGCTCGGTGGCTTTGAGGAGGCCTCCTGCAGCCTGTGCATGCTGTCCAGGAGGCCGGGCAAGCGGCCTAGGTCGGTGAAGGTGTAGACGTGAAAACCGGCAGAGAGGCGGATCCCTTGCCGTTGTGTATCCGGCCCCTGCCGGAGCCCGCCATCCACTTCGGTAGGCAGTGGCGCTCTTGACATTCTTATGTTTACGTATTGATATATCAGTTATAGGAATACTATGTACTGGGAACCCGGGGCGTCAAGGCTCGGACGCGTATCGGAGGAGACTTGAAAATGTTAAACGCTGGCGGATTACCGGCGGAGGCGGTGGGGTCCTCAGTGCCGCAGAGGCAGGACGACGAATCCTTTGCCGACTTCGCCTACAGGGTGTTGTGCGATGAATTAATCGTTCTGGACATCAAGCCGGGTGAGCCCCTCAACGATGAAGTAATCTCCAGGCGTCTCGGTGTCGGCCGAACGCCCATCCGCGAAGCTATGAAGCGGCTTGAGAGCGACCATTTGGTGGTGGCCTATCCGCGGCGTGGAACGTTCGCCGCGGGCGTGGACATTAAAGATCTGGCTGAGATCTCCGAGATTCGCCACCTCCTGGAACCTGCGGCAGCTGCGCGGGCTGCAAAGATTGCGTCGCCGCAGCTTCGGCAGGAGCTTAGGGACTTTGCACGGGAAGTAGAGCTCCTGCTGCCAGGGATGCAGTCGCAGCAGGACCTCATGCGCCTGGACATGCGGGTACACCGGACGATCTATCGCGCCACGGGAAGCCGGCACCTTCAAGATGTCCTGATTCGTTACGACAATCTGGCAACGCGGATTTGGAGCCTGGTGCTGGAAAAGCTCCCGCCGGTGTTCCAGCATATTGCCCAGCATATTGAGCTTCTCGAATGCATCGCGGCTGGGGACTCCGAAGCTGCTGCGCGGTTGACCACCCAGCACGTCACCGATTTCGAAAAGCTCATCAGGGCTGTGCTGTAGGCCGGCCCAGGACACACCCAGAACAGGCTCATGTGGGGAAAGCGGCCCCAAAAACTCCAAGGATAGCGGTGGCCTTGGTGTGGATCTCTGCCAGCTCATCATCGGGCTCGGAGTCCGCTGTGATGGCCCCGCAGATCCCCAGGGACAGCCGCTGCCCACCGGCGGGTGAATTCTGAAAGACGGCGCTGCGAATGGTCACCGACAGGTCCGCGGCACCGTTGGGGGAAAAGCGGCCGACCACACCTGAATAGGGCCCGCGCGGTCCGGATTCCAATTCGTCCAGGATGTCCATGCTGCTGATCTTGGGAGCCCCGGTCATCGAGCCGGGAGGATGGGCAGCAGCCACGACAGCCGCCCGTGGCTGGCCATGGGCAATCGTGGCTTCGACGGTGCTCACAAGTTGGTGCACTGTTGCGTAAGTCTCCACGTCGCATGCTTCAGGCGCCTGTCTGCCTTCGGTGACGCGTCCCGTCGTCGCGTTCCCTTAATAGGTTCGGCGCGGACGCGACCGTCTGCGGTGATACTAAGGAACCGCTCCGGCGAAGAGCTCGCGATGGTTACGGGGCCGAGCTGGACGAGGCTTGCAAACGGCGCCGGGCTGGCCCGGCGGAGCCGCCGGTAAAACTCCCACGGATCTATGCCCTTGTGGAGGTTGCTGAAGATCTGCGTCGTGAGACAGACCTCGTAGGAGTTTCCCTGCGTGATTTCGTCCGGGGCCGCAGCGACCTTGCGCAGGTAGGCGCCGGCGGTGTCAGCGGCGCCAAACTGCAGGGCCGGCAACCCGTTGCTGGGGGCCTGACATCGGCAGGCAGGCGGCCGATCCGGAGGGCGGCGTTTCTGCACCGTTGCCGGCCTTCCGCGCCGGCTTCCGCCAGAAGGTACACCGCACCGCGCCTTATGGTCGAACACCACGGCCCGGCTGCTGCGGATCAGTGAGGCACCCGGCAGCGGTGATTCCAATGCACTCCCACCGGACTCGCGCTTGAGCTCGTAGCCCAGGTAGCCGAGCCAGCCGAGGGCGAAATTCAGCCCGGGCGGAAGAGCCTGATCCGTTGCCGGACCGCTGCACCAACTCCGGTCCAGCCAGCTGAAGAAGGGACCCGAAATTCGGGTGCTTACCAGCCTTGATTCCACGGTGGTCACACCGTTCACATGTTGTGCCCTCTTTCCCCGGCTGCCGGAATCGTCAGCCATGATGCTGTAGCGGTTACGTCCTGCCACGGCATCCGTTGCCGAGTTCGAGCTGTCCAGCCAGACGCGATGGCTGGACAGCCTGTAGAACTCGTGGAAGGCTGCTTCCGGATCCGGATAGTCCGCAAGCGAAACACAGTGAAGGACCGGGTGGCGGTCAGTTGCCGCAAACCTTGAACTGTGGCGAGGGCGGGAAGCTGCGCGAGGGCCTCGGCAGCCTGCAGCCATTCCCGTCGGCTTGAACCCGCACCGCACAGAAGGAATTCATCAGGCGCACCAACGCGGACACAAATGCCAGCCCTTCAGGCGCGTCCACGCCTTCGATGGATACGACAACGGGTTCTGCGGGGTGGCAGTTGTGCCCGCGGTGGATCATCCGGCGGTTCCCGGGACCAAAGCACGCGACTGTTCCCGCGCGGCTTCGGTTGTGTGCAGAAGCAGCAGTGATGTGGTGACGGAGCCCACGCCACCCGGGACCGGAGTCATCGCCGCGGCGATGCCCCGCACGCTGGCCACGTCGACATCCCCCACGAGGGATCCGTCAGGAAGGACGTTGGTGCCGACGTCAATCACCACCGCCTCGGACGAGACATGGCCGCCGTTCAGGAGACCTGTACGCCCGGCTGCCACGACCACGACGTCGGCGGCCTTGGTGTATTTCTCCAACGGACCTGACCGGGAGTGGCAGACGGTGACCGCGGCGTCGCGCTCCAGCAGCAGCAGGGACAGCGGCTTTCCCACTACGGCGGAACGGCCAATGACGACCACATTCCGGCCTGCCAGCGGGATTTCGAAGTGGTCCAGGATCTCGATCACGGCCCGGGCCGTGGCAGGTGCGAATGAGGGCTGGCCAACGGCCATGCGGCCAAGGCTCAAAGGGTTCGCGCCATCGATGTCCTTCCCCGGGGCAATATGCCCCACCAGCTCATCCGTTCCCACGCCTGGAGGCAGGGGCGTCTGGAGGATGATGCCATGAACGGATGGATCCTCGCTGAGGTCCTTCAGGACTGAGGCCAGGACCTGTCCGGTGGCATAGGGGCCAAGGTCCACGATCCGGCAACTGATGGCGGCGCTTTCTGCGGCCCGTTCGATGGACCGGACATACCAGTGGGTGGAGCCGTCATCGGTGGCCACAACCACGGCGAGTGTGGGGCGTGACCCGTCGGCTTCGAGCTCCCGGGCCTCATGGTGCGCCCGCTGCTGAATGGTCTTTGCCAGCGCTTTTCCTGAGAGAAGTACGGCGCTCAACCGAGAATCCTTCCACGCACGCGCCCCACGAGGGAGTCTGCCGCCAGGATGACCTTTTCCTCGAGGCCGTCGGTTTGATCCGCCAACAGCGAACGGGCCGCGGCGTCTTTGATGGCCACCACGTTAATGTCGATGTTCACCCGGGCGGTGCTTGCGGCTGCGCGGGCAGCGTCGGCGGCAGCAGCGATGTCGCTGATCACATTGGCGTTCGCGACCTCGAAAAGTTCCGTGGCAAGATCCAGGATGGCGCCGGCGAGCTTGATGAGCTGTGCGGGGGTTTGTGCGGCCAGGATGAGCGCATCCTGGATGGACACCGTCCGTGCGGCCTTGAGGTCATCGGTCCCGGACGGAAGTTTGTACGAGTCGATGACGCCTTGGAACGCATGTTCGTCCGCGTCCGCCAGGCGCAGGGCTTCGACGACCAGGCCGTCGGCGGCGCTGATGATCCTTTGGACGAGTTCGGCATGCTGCTCGTATTTCAAGCCGGTGGTGTATCTGGCCACCATGGCGACGAGCGCTGCCCCCTGGGCGGCGTGGAGCGCGGCAGCTGCGCCGCCGCCTGGAGTAGGTTCCCGCGAGGCAAGCCTGGCGAGGTAATCGTTTATATTCTCTGAACTGATCATGTGTCTTCCTGTGCTGAAGCTCTACTCGGCTGGCCTGGGGCATGGGACGGGCCAAGGAAAGCAGCGGCCCGGACTCTGGTTGCGAAAGTGTGAGTCCGGGCCGCGTGCCCTTGAGCGGTGTGGCGGGTTTAGCCGCGGAGCCTGGACATCGTCGGGTCGTACAGAGGATCTGCGGTGACGGTGGCCTGGATGCGCCGTCCGAAGTACTCGATCTCGACCGAGTCACCAATGGACACAGTGGCCGGGAGGTACGCGTAGGCGATCGGCTTGGCGACGGTGTAACCGTAGGCGGCACTGGTGACGTAGCCGACTGCCTGGTCCTTGTAGAAGACCGGTTCCTTGCCCAGCACGATGCTACGCCCGTCGTCGACCGTCAGGCAGCGAAGGAGGCGGGCGGAGTTCTCCTCGGTCCGGCCCTCCAAGGCGGCCTTTCCGACGAAGTTTTCCTTGGTCATCTTGACGGCGAACCCGAGGCCGGCTTCCAGGGGGTCATGCTCGGTGGTCATGTCGGTGCCCCACGAACGGTAGCCCTTTTCCAGGCGCAGCGAGCTGAACGCGGCCCGGCCCGCGGCGATGACGCCGTGAGGCTGACCGGCCTTCCACAGGGTATCCCAGAGGCGCTGGCCGTTGTCTGCACTCGTGTACAGCTCCCAGCCCAGCTCGCCGACGTAGGACAAGCGCATCGCGGTCACGCTGACGCCGCCGATGACAACCTTCTTTGCCCGGAAATAGCGGAGACCGTCGTTGGAGAAGTCGTCGCTGCTGACCGTGCTGATCAGGTCGCGGGCGAGAGGTCCCCACAAGCCGATGCAGCATGTCCCGCCGGTGGTGTCGCGCACCTGGACCCAGTCGCGGGCGCTGCCGTTTTCCGTCTGGTGGCGTGCGGCCCGCTCAAAGTAGGCCGTGTCGATGTTTCCATTGGCTCCGAGCTGGAAGGTGTCTTCGCTCAGGCGGGCCACGGTGATATCGCTTCGGATCCCGCCGGCGTGGTCCAGCAGGAGGGTGTAAGTGACGGCGCCCGGCTTCTTGGTCATGTCGGCAGTAGTCAGCTCCTGCAGCAGCCTCATGGCTCCGGGGCCGGAGACCTCAAGGCGCTTGAGGGGGGTCATGTCGTACATAGCCACCGCGGTGCGGGTCTTCCAGGCTTCGGCGGCGGCGATGGGCGAGCTGAACATCCCGGACCAGGCGTCACGTGCCGGCGGCTGCCATTCGTCAGGCATCTCCTTGAGCAGTTCGGCGTTGGCTTCGAACCAGTAGGGACGCTCCCATCCGCCGCCCTCCAGGAAGTACCCGCCCAGCTGCTTGTGGCGTGCGTGGAACGGGCTCACGCGGAGGTTGCGGGGGGAAAGCTTGGGCTGGAGCGGGTGCATGACATCGTAGATTTCCACGAAGTTCTGCTGTGACGTTTCGCTCACGTATTCGGGGGTCAACTGGACCTCTTCGAAGCGGTGAATATCGCAATCACCCAGATCGATCTCCGACTTTCCGGTGGTCAGCAACTCAGCAACAGCGCGGGCGATGCCGGCCGAGTGGGTGACCCACACGGCTTCGGCGACGAAGAAGCCGTCCAGCTCCTTGGACTCACCCACCAGGGATCCGCCGTCGGGGGTGAAGGAGAAGATGCCGTTGAAGCCGTCCTCGATTTCGCTTTCGCGCAGTGCCGGCAGTATCTGCTTGGTGGCCTCCCATGCCGGGAGGAAGTCTTCCAAGGTGAAGTCGAGGCGGGAGGGCATGTTGTGGTCGGTGATGGTCTCGGGTGCGAACGTGCCGAGCTCGTCAAGGTC
This sequence comes from Pseudarthrobacter sp. AB1, assembly GCF_014926485.1. Taxonomy (NCBI): domain Bacteria; kingdom Bacillati; phylum Actinomycetota; class Actinomycetes; order Micrococcales; family Micrococcaceae; genus Pseudarthrobacter; species Pseudarthrobacter sp. AB1. Next base: position 10,630 of record NZ_PZKO01000025.1, on the reverse strand, counting down.
CACGGGCATGGGGCGGTGGGCGTAGGAACCGATGCCGTAACGGTCGCCGTGCTCGCGGTAGTAGAGGTCCTGGTCCTGGTGCCGCAGGATGGGCAGGGAGGCGTCGTTGGGCAGATCGTTCTTGCCCTTCTGCGCGGGCACTGGAGTGGTTTTGACGTACTGGTGGGCCAGCGGGAGGAGGGGGACTGACATCCCGATCATTTCGCCGATCTTGGCGCCCCAGAAGCCGGCGCAGGAGACCACGATATCGGCAGGGATGGTGCCCTCGGAGGTCTCGACACCGGTGACCCGGCGGCCGGACTGTTCGATACCCGTCACCGTGGTGTTGCCCAGGTACTTGACGCCCGCGGCTTCCGTGCGCTTGATCAGCAGCTGGACTGCACGGGCAGCACGGGCCAGGCCGTCGCTGGGAACGTGGAGACCGCCAAGGATGTCTTCCTCGTTCAGGAGCGGGTAAAGCTCCTTGCACTCGGCGCGGGTCAGGATCTTGCCGTCGATACCCCACGCGGCGGCATAGCCGAGTTTCCGTTTCAGATCGGCGAGGCGTGTCTCGGTGGTCGCGATCTCGAGTCCGCCGACCTGGTTGAAGCAGCTGACGCCGTCCTCGGTCAGGGACAAAAGTTTCTCAACCGTGTACTTGGCGAAGAGCGCCATGGACTTTGAGGCGTTGGTCTGAAAGACAAGTCCGGGTGCGTGGGACGTGGAGCCTCCGGGCATGTTCAGCGGTCCCTGGTCCAGGACGGTGATATTGTTCCAACCCCGGGTGACCAGTTCATCGGCCAGGTTTGTGCCGACGATTCCAGCTCCGATAATGACAATGCTTGGCGTCGATGCCATGTAGTTTCTCCTGCTTTTTCGGGTGTTGTCTTTGCTGGGCGGGTGGCGGTGCTTAGCGGAACACTACGGTGCTGGTTTGGTCCAGCAGCACCCGGTGTTCGCAGTGCCACCGCACGGCGCGGGAGAGTGCCAGTGCTTCGGCGTCCGCTCCGACTGTTGAAAGGGCATTCGGTCCGTAGCTGTGGTCGACCCGGATGACTTCCTGTTCGATGATTGGCCCCTCATCCAGTTCGGCGGTCACATAGTGGGCCGTTGCGCCCACCAGCTTGACCCCACGGTCGTAGGCCTGGTGGTAAGGGCGTGCACCCTTGAATCCCGGGAGGAAGGAGTGATGGATGTTAATAGCCCGACCTTCCAGGGAGCGGCAGAGGTCGTCGGACAGTACCTGCATGTACCGGGCGAGCACGACGAGGTCGATGTTGTGCTCGTCCACCAGTTCCAGCAGGCGCCGCTCGGCGTCTGACTTTGTCTCAGGGGTTACCGGGAGATAGATGAAGGGGAGGCCGGCGGCCTCGGCCATGGCCCGGTGGGTTTCATGGTTGGAAACGACAAGGGCGATGTCGCCGCCGAGGCTTCCGCCGCGCCAGCGGAAGAGAAGGTCGTTCAGGCAGTGGCCGAACTTGGACACCATGACCAGGATGCGCTGCTTGGTCTGGTCATGGAAGCTGAACTTCATCTCGAAGCGGTCCGCAATGGCGCTGAACTCCTCCTGGAGCCGCTCCGGTGTGTACTCGGGGGAACCCGAGAAGGCGGTGCGCAGGTGCAGTGTCTGGCGGAGGCCGTCATCGAACTGCTGGTGTTCGTCGATGTTAAAGCCACGCTCAAAGAGAAAGGTCGTGACCGCCTGGACGATGCCGGCGCGTTCGCTGCACGACAGCGTGAGCACGAACTTCTGTGTCTGGTCTTTCACGTCGGCCTCCGACTGAGGCAGCGTGCTGGTAGATGAGTTTGTCGCCACTAGGGTCATGTCTCCTCCTTTAGATATATTTCAAGTTTTGGAACTGATATATTAGAACTGGCAATCAGCGTATACTGGTCAGTGATAGAGGTCAATAGCCTTCTTGGTTTGATTGAAAAGGGGTCCATACGATGGCTTTTGAAGTCCTGGCAATTGCCGATGCGGCAAAGAGGTCGTTGGCCGATGTTGCGTACGAGAGCATCCGGGACCGGCTACTGATGCTTGATATCAAGCCCGGCGACCTCCTCAATGACGACGACCTCGCCAAGGACCTTGGCGTTGGGCGGACTCCGGTGCGTGAAGCCCTGAAGCGGCTGGAGCTTGATCGCCTGGTAGTTTCCTATCCGCGGAGGGGTACCTTCGCGACGCGGGTGGAGGTCACTGATCTTGCGTTCATTTCCGAAATCCGGATCCAGCTTGAGCCTCTTGCCGCATCACGGGCTGCGCGGGTGGCCACGGAGTCGATGAGAGAGCAATTGCGGGCTGTTATGCGCGCCGTCGAGACTTTCGACGCAAGTGCGGCCTCAGTCGTTGAAACCCTGCGTCTCGACGCCCGTGTGCACCAAGGCATTTACGCGGCCGCCGCCAATCCCCACCTCGAAGATGTCCTGATTCGCTATGACAATCTCGCGACACGAATCTGGTGCATGGTCCTGGATCGCCTTCCTGACCTGTCCCGTCACGTGCACGAGCATGTGGACCTGCTTCGTGCGGTTATCGACGGAGATGAGGCCCAGGCCGCGGAGCTCGCCCGGCTGCACGTCAGTGGCTTCGAGCGCGCAGTGCGCGAAGCTCTTTTCGCCGCCTAGGCCAAACCCTGGGGCATGAGGATGAAGCGCAGCCCTGAAGGACTGCGCTTCAGCCGTTTAAGACCCTTGGTTCGCCGCAACCTTGGCTCCGCCGGAGAAACCAGCCAAAAACCTGTTGACACCCCCCCGGCGTCGATAGCATACTTGAGCTCAGCAACTAATATATCAACCGGATATTAGGTTTAACATTAGGAGACATCATGGTCGACGTTCTGACCCGCTCGCTCGCAGAGACCGATCCTGCGATCCACGCCGCTGTGGAGCAGGAACTCCTGCGCCAGCAGGGCACCCTGGAAATGATCGCCTCTGAAAACTTCGCCCCGACGGCCGTTATGGAGGCGCAGGGCTCTGTGCTGACCAACAAGTATGCCGAGGGCTACCCGGGCAAGCGCTACTACGGAGGCTGCGAGCACGTTGACGTGGTTGAGCAGTTGGCCATTGACCGGCTGAAGTCACTGTTCGGGTCTGAATTCGCTAACGTCCAGCCGCACTCCGGCGCGCAGGCCAATGCATCGGCGATGTTCGCCCTCATCCAGCCCGGTGACACCATCCTTGGCCTGAACCTTGCCCACGGTGGCCACCTGACCCACGGCATGAAGATCAACTTCTCGGGGAAGCTGTACAAGGTGGTCCCATATGGCGTGCGCGAGGACACCATGACGATCGACATGGCCGAGGTGGAGCGCCTCGCCGTTGAAAACAAGCCGCGCCTGATCGTCGCTGGCTGGTCCGCCTACTCCCGGCAGTTGGATTTCGCGGAGTTCCGCCGCATAGCAGACCTGGTGGGCGCGTACCTGATGGTGGACATGGCGCACTTCGCCGGCCTGGTGGCAGCCGGGCTGCACCCGAACCCGGTGCCGCACGCCCACATTGTCACGAGCACCACGCATAAGACACTTGGCGGCCCCCGCGGTGGCGTGATCCTGACGAATGACGCCGACATCGCCAAGAAGGTTAACTCCGCGGTTTTCCCCGGCCAGCAGGGCGGACCCTTGGAGCACGTGATCGCGGCAAAGGCTGTTGCTTTCAAGCTCGCGGCGGAGCCGGAGTTCCGGGAGCGCCAGGAACGCACTCTGGAGGGCGCCAGCATCATAGCCGAACGCCTCCTGGCCGCAGATGTTGCCGAGTCCGGCGCGACTGTAGTCAGTGGCGGCACCGATGTGCACCTGGTCCTGGTGGACCTGCGAAACTCGGAGCTGGACGGGCAGCAGGGCGAAGACCGCCTGCACCGCATCGGCATCACTGTCAACCGCAATGCCGTCCCGTTTGACCCGCGGCCGCCGATGGTGTCATCCGGTCTGCGAATCGGCACGCCGGCACTGGCCACACGTGGCTTCGGCAAAGTTGAGTTCACCGAAGTAGCCGACATTATTGCCGCAGCCCTCAAGCGCGAGTTCAGCGAGGAGACGGCAGCAGAACTCCGGCAGCGGGTTGAAAACCTGGCCGAAAAGTTCCCCCTCTACCCCAACCTCTCCATTGACACGAACGAGGTAGCATGATGGCCGATCTCCTTCCCGAGCACCCGGATTTCCTCTGGCGGAATCCGGAACCCAAGAAAAGCTATGACGCCGTGATTGTGGGCGGCGGCGGGCATGGCCTGGCTACCGCGTACTTCCTGGCCAAGAACCACGGGATGACCAACATCGCTGTCCTGGAAAAGGGCTGGCTGGCTGGCGGCAACATGGCGCGGAACACCACGATCATCCGTTCCAACTATCTCTGGGATGAGAGCGCGGCCATTTACGAGCACGCCCTCAAGCTCTGGGAAATCCTGCCGGAGGAGCTCGAGTACGACTTTCTGTTCAGCCAGCGCGGTGCGGCGCGTTGGGGCGAACAAGCTCAACGGTGTGGACGCGGAGTGGCTGGATCCGCAGCAGGTCAAGGAACTCTGCCCTATCCTGAACATTAATGACAATATCCGTTACCCCGTGATGGGCGCCACGTACCAGCCGCGTGCGGGTATCGCCAAGCATGACCATGTGGCTTGGGCTTTCGCCCGCAAGTGCGACGAGCTCGGTGTGGATATCATCCAGAACTGCGAAGTCACCGGCTTCGTCAAGGACGGCAACCGCGTGGTGGGCGTCAAGACCAGCCAGGGCACCATCAACACCGAAAAGGTGGGCCTGTGTGCTGCCGGGCACAGCTCGGTGCTGGCCGAAATGGCGGGCTTCGAGCTTCCCATCCAGTCCCACCCGCTGCAGGCGTTGGTCTCTGAACTGCACGAACCGGTCCACCCCACGGTGGTCATGTCCAACCACGTGCACGTGTACGTCTCCCAGGCACACAAGGGCGAACTGGTGATGGGTGCCGGCGTGGACTCCTACAACGGCTACGGCCAGCGCGGCTCCTTCCACGTGATCGAGCACCAGATGGCCGCCGCTGTCGAGCTCTTCCCCATCTTTGCCCGGGCGCACGTGCTCCGGACCTGGGGCGGGATCGTGGACACCACGCTGGACGCCTCGCCCATCGTGGGCAACACCCCGGTGGAGAACATGTTCGTGAACTGTGGTTGGGGCACCGGCGGTTTCAAGGGCACCCCGGCCGCGGGCCTGACGTTTGCCCATAACATCGCCACGGGGACCCCGCACGAACTGAACAAGCCGTTTGCGCTGGAACGCTTCGAAACCGGCGCCCTGATCGATGAACACGGCGCGGCCGCCGTGGCCCACTAGAAGAGAGTCCGGACATGCTCCTCATTTCTTGCCCCAACTGCGGCTCGCGCGACGAGACCGAATTCCACTACGGCGGCCAGGCCCACGTGGCCTACCCGGAAAACCCGAACGAACTGACCGACAAGGAATGGGCCCATTTCCTGTTCTACCGGGAAAACACCAAGGGCATTTTCGCCGAACGCTGGCTGCACAGCACCGGCTGCCGCCAGTGGTTCAACATGCTCCGCGACACCGTCACCTACGACATCAAGACCGTCTACCCGATGGGCACGTCCCGGCCTGACCTGACGGCAAAGGCAGCCCCGGAATCCGGTACCGCGAGCCTGGCTGCGGACAGCACCACCACCGGCACTGCAGCGCCCAGCACCTCAGCAACCAGCATCACCGCCCTGAAGGGAGCAACCAAGTGACTTCCCAGAACGCCCGCCTCGCTGCCGGCGGACGCATCGATCGCACCATTTCCTGGCGTTTCACCGTGGACGGTGAGGAGTTCACCGGCCACCCCGGCGACACGCTCGCCTCGGCCCTGATTGCCAATGGCCGGATCGCCGCCGGCAACTCGCTGTACGAGGACCGGCCCCGGGGCATCATGTCCGCCGGCGTGGAGGAATCCAACGCCATGGTCAAGATCTCCCCGCGCTTCCCCGGCGACGTTGCAGAGTCCATGCTCCCCGCCACCACCGTCACCCTGGTCGACGGCCTGAAGGCGGAACTCCTCAACGGCCTGGGCCGCCTGGACCCGGAGGAGGACCGCGCCGAGTACGACAAGAAGTACGTCCACACCGACGTCCTGGTCATCGGCGGCGGCCCCGCCGGCCTGGCCGCAGCCCGCGAAGCGGTCCGCACCGGCGCCCGCGTGATCCTCATGGACGACCAGCCCGAGCTGGGCGGATCGCTCCTGTCCGGTTCCACCGCGCCCGGGCTGGCCGAGACCATCGAAGGCAAGCCCGCCCTGGAATGGGTGGCCGACGTGGAAGCCGAGCTGGTTTCCGGTGCCGAATCCACCGTCTTGAACAGGACCTCCGCTTTCGGGGCGTATGACGCGAACTACGTCATCGCCGTGCAGAACCGCACTGACCACCTGTCCAGCCCTGCCGCGTCCGGCGTGTCCCGGCAGCGCATCTGGCACGTGCGCGCCAAGCAGGTCGTGCTGGCTCCCGGCGCCCACGAACGGCCCCTGGTCTTCGAGAACAACGACCGCCCCGGCATCATGCTCGCCTCGGCCGTCCGCAGCTACCTTAACCGCTACGCCGTGGCCGCCGGGCAGCGCATCGTCATCAGCACCACCAACGACAGCGCCTACGCCCTCGCCGCGGACCTCCGCGCCGCGGGCGTCAAGGTCGCCGCCGTCGTCGACGCCCGTCCCACCCTGACTCCGGTGGCTGCTGCCGCCGTTGAAGCCGGCACCCGCGTGCTGATCGGCAGCGCGGTGGCGGACACGACTGCCAGCGCCGATGGCCGGCTGAATGCCGTCACGGTCCGCAGCATCAGCGACGACGGCGCGCTGACCTCCGGCGTCGAGGAAATCGCCTGCGACCTGCTGGCAGTTTCCGGCGGCTGGAGCCCGCTGGTCCACCTCCACTCCCAGCGCCAGGGCAAGCTGCGCTGGGACGATGAGCTGGCCGCTTTTGTACCGAGCACCGTGGTCCCGAACCAGCAGACCATCGGCTCCGGCCGCGGCAGCTTCGAGATCGGGGATGTCCTTTCCGAGGGCATCTCCGCGGGAGCAGCGGCTGCCATCGCCGCCGGCTTCGCCTCGGAAACCACGCCGTCCGTCATCGGCGAGCCGAAGGCCTCCGCCCCGACCCGCCAGCTGTGGCTGGTACCCGGTCAGACCGGCACCCCGGATGACTGGCACCACCACTTCGTGGACTTCCAGCGCGACCAGTCCGTGGCCGACGTCCTGCGCTCCACCGGGGCCGGGATGCGCTCGGTGGAGCACATCAAGCGCTACACCTCGATCAGCACCGCCAACGACCAGGGCAAGACCTCAGGGGTCAACGCGATCGGCGTCATCGCCGCGGCGCTGCGGACCGCCGGCGAAGCCTCCCGCGGTATCGGCGACATCGGCACCACCACCTACCGTGCACCGTTCACGCCGGTGGCGTTCGCGGCACTCGCCGGACGCCAGCGCGGCGAACTCTTCGACCCCGCCCGCGTCACGTCCATCAACCCGTGGCACGTCGCCAAGGGCGCCCTGTTCGAGGACGTGGGGCAGTGGAAGCGGCCCTGGTACTACCCGCAGGCCGGGGAGGACATGGACGCAGCCGTGCTCCGGGAGTGCGCCGCCGTCCGCGACTCCGTCGGTTTTATGGACGCCACCACCCTGGGCAAGATCGAAATCCGCGGCAAGGACGCCGGTGAGTTCCTCAACCGGATCTACACCAACGCGTTCAAAAAGCTCGCCCCGGGTTCCGCCCGCTACGGCGTGATGTGCATGGCGGACGGCATGATCTTCGACGACGGCGTGACCCTGCGCCTGGACGCGGACCGCTACTTCATGACCACCACCACCGGCGGCGCCGCGAAGGTGCTGGACTGGCTGGAGGAATGGCTGCAGACCGAATGGCCGGACCTGGACGTGCACTGCACCTCGGTGACCGAACAGTGGTCCACCATTGCCGTCGTCGGGCCCAAATCCCGGGCGGTCCTCGCCAAGCTGGCGCCGGAGCTGGCCGCGGACGGCGGACTCGAAGCAGAAGCCTTCCCGTTCATGACCTTCCGCGAAACCACGCTCGCCTCCGGCGTCCAGGCCCGGGTCTGCCGGATCTCCTTCTCCGGTGAACTGGCCTACGAGATCAACGTGCCGTCCTGGTACGGGCTGAACACCTGGGAAGCGGTGGCCGCTGCCGGGGCCGAATTCAACATCACCCCCTACGGCACCGAAACCATGCACGTGCTCCGCGCCGAAAAGGGCTACCCGATCGTCGGGCAGGACACCGACGGCACCGTCACCCCGCAGGACGCCGGCATGGACTGGATCGTCTCCAAGGCCAAGGACTTCATCGGCAAACGCTCCTACGCCCGGGCCGACGCCCAGCGCGAGGACCGCAAGCACCTGGTCAGCGTCCTGCCCGTGGANGGGACGCTNCGNCTGCCCGAAGGCACCCAGCTTGTGGAAAAGGGCATCAGCACCAGCCCCGCCTACGGCCCGGTCCCCATGCAGGGTTTCGTCACCTCCAGCTACCACAGCGCCGCCCTGGGCCGCTCGTTCGGGCTGGCCCTGATCAAGAATGGCCGCAACCGCATCGGCGAGACCCTGGTGGCCGCCGCCGGCGACCAGCTCGTTGATGTTGTTGTGGCAGAAACCGTACTTTTTGACCCCGAAGGGACCCGCAAAGATGGCTAATACAGCAGCACTCAACGGCATCAATGGACTCCGGGACATCCGCCGCAGCCCGGCCTCACACCTGGCCCCGGCACTGGTGGCGGGCTCCATCGAGGGAACGGTTGTCCTGGCGGAGGGCCCCTTCCAGACCATGGCCGGCGTCCGCGTAGACCCCAGGTCCGAAGAGGGTGCACGGATCGCCGCCGTTACCGGAAGCCTGCCGGCACGCTGCGGCGAGGTGGGCGGCGCCGACGGCGTCAGCGTCCTCTGGCTGGGACCCTCGGAGTTCCTGGTGGTCGCACCGGAACAGGCCCACGACTCCCTGGGCGGAAACCTCATCGGTTCCCTCACGGAAGCGCTGGGCGACGCCCCGGGCCAGGTGGTGGACCTCTCCGCCAACCGCACCACGTTCGAACTCTCCGGCCCCCGGGCCCGTGCGGTCCTGGAAAAGGGCTGTGCCCTGGACCTGCACCCGCGCAGCTTCACCCCGGGAACGGCCCTGAACACCGAGGTAGGCAACATCCCGGTGGTCCTGCAGAAGACCGGGGAGCAAAGCTACCGGCTTTTCCCCCGCGCTTCCTTCGCGGACTTCCTGGGCCGATGGCTCCTCGACGCCATGCGCGAGTACGCCTCGCCAGAGGTCCCCTAAATGGCCCTCAGCGTCCTGGACCTGTTCTCCGTTGGCATCGGGCCCTCGTCCTCACACACGGTCGGCCCGATGCGGGCAGCGAAGCTGTTCGCCGACGGGCTCAAAAGCGAAGGACACCTAAGCTCCACCAAGCGCGTGCAGGCCGAACTGTTCGGCTCGCTCGGGGCAACCGGGCGGGGCCACGGCTCCGACAAGGCCGTGGTCCTGGGCTTCAAGGGGCTGGACCCCGAAACCGTGGACACAACCACAGCGGATGACCAGGTGGCCGCAGCGGCCCTCGACGCCGAACTGTGGGTGTGCGGGGATCACCGGGTGGACTTCAACTGGGACGAGGACGTAGTACTGCACCGCCGCAAGTCCCTCCCGGCCCACCCCAACGGCATGACATTCCGGGCCCTGGACCACACCGGGACCGTCCTTAGCGAACGGAGCTTCTACTCCATCGGCGGCGGCTTCGTCGTTGACGGGGACGCCGACGCCGCCGACCGTGTGGTCGCCGACGACACCCCCCTGCCATACCCGTTCACCACCGCCGACCAACTCCTGGCCATCTGCCGGCGCGAGGGGATGTCCATCTCCGACGTGATGCTCGCCAACGAACTCACCTGGCGCAGCGAAGCAGAACTCCGCGAAAAGCTGCTGGCACTCTGGGCCGTCATGCGCGAGTGCGTGGACAACGGCTGCGCCGCGGAAGGAATCCTCCCCGGCGGACTCAACGTCAGGCGGCGCGCGCCGTCGTTATTCCAGACCCTGACCGCGGACACCGGAGTCACTGATCCGCTCCGGGCGATGGAATGGGTCAACCTGTTCGCCCTCGCAGTCAACGAAGAAAACGCCGCGGGCGGGCGGATTGTCACCGCTCCCACCAACGGCGCGGCCGGCATCGTGCCTGCCGTCCTGCACTACTACGTAAAGTTTGTTCCGGGGGCCAACGACGACGGGGTGGTCCGCTTCCTCCTCGCCGCAGCCGCCGTCGGGATTCTGTTCAAGATCAACGCCTCCATCTCCGGCGCCGAAGTGGGCTGCCAGGGCGAAGTGGGCTCCGCCTGTTCCATGGCGGCCGCGGGCCTGTGCGAGGTCCTCGGCGGCACGCCCGAACAAGTGGAAAACGCCGCCGAAGTGGGCATCGAGCACAACCTCGGGCTGACCTGCGACCCCGTGGGCGGCCTGGTGCAGATCCCCTGCATCGAACGCAACGCCATCGCCAGCGTCAAAGCCATCAACGCCGCCCGCCTTGCCCTGCATGGCGATGGCAGCCACAAAGTATCCCTCGACAAAGCCATCAAAACCATGAAAGAAACCGGCGCCGACATGAAAACCAAATACAAAGAGACCTCTCGCGGCGGCCTCGCCGTCAACGTCATCGAGTGCTGAGCC
>NZ_PZKO01000073.1:0-24224 GCF_014926485.1 Pseudarthrobacter sp. AB1 | reverse complement strand
CTAGGACGGCGCTGAATAATTTTGGGGGCTTAAGGCGCGCCTGCTTGAGCGTTCCGGGATTTGGTTAAGACTGGATCTATGCAGGGTCGTGATGATGGTCAGCGTCAGCTTTTGGATGTCGATGCTCTGGCCGGGCATATGCTCCCGGCCGGTTCGGTGTTCAGGTTCCTCGCCGAGCACCGGCACGAACTGTTCCCCGATGACGCGTTCGCAGACCTGTTCGCCTCCGGGCGCGGCCGCCCCTCGACCCCGGCGGACGTGATCGCTTCGGTCATGGTCCTGCAGACTCTCCATAATCTCTCCGACCGCGAAACCGCCGAGGCATTAACGTTTGACCTGCGGTGGAAGGCGGCGTGCGGGTTCGGCCTGGATCAGGGCGCGTTCCACCCGACGGTGTTGACGTATTGGCGTCGGCGCCTGGCGAAAAGTGACCGTCCGCACCGTATCTTCGAGGCCGTCACCCAGGTCATCGCCGGCTCGGGTGCGCTCTCCGGACGCAGGCGCCGGGCCATTGATTCGACGATCCTTGAAGACGCTGTGGCCCGGCAGGACACGGTCACCCAGCTGATCGCGCAGATCCGCCGGGTCGGCCGGGAAATCCCCGGCGCGGACCTGGTGGTGACGGGTCTGGCCGGCCATGATTACTCCAAACCGGGAAAACCGGATATTGCCTGGGATGACAAGGGTGCCCGCGATGATCTCGTATCACGGCTGGTCACCGACGCTCTGACCGTGCTGGGCAGTATCGATGCCGAATCCCTGGACGAGGCGCAGCAGGAAACACTTGCACTCCTGGCCTTGGTCGCCGGACAGGACGTCGAGCCGGCCGAAGGCTCCGACGGCACGGACGGTCGGTGGAGGATCGCCCGCAAGGTCGCCCCGGACCGGGTCATCTCCACCGTTGACCCGGACGCCCGGCACGCGCATAAGAGCCGGCAGAAGAAGATCGACGGGTTCAAAAGCCACGTCGTGATCGAGCCCGAGACCGGCCTGGTCACCGCCGCCGCCCTGACGAAAGCGGCCGGGCCGGAGAACAGCGACGCGGCCCGCGGTGCCGAACTCGTCGCCGCCGACACNAGCATCGGAACGCAACAGGTCCAGGTGCTGGGCGATTCCGCCTACGGCAGCGGCGAGCTGCTGGCCGCTCTCACGGCCGCCGGGCACACCCCGGTCATCAAACCGATGCCGCTGGGCCGTGCCGTCCCCGACGGGTTCACGGTCGATGACTTCAGCATCGACGAGAGCGCGAACACCGTGACCTGCCCGGCGAAGATCACCCGCCCGATCAGCGTCAAAGGACGGGCAAGTTTCGGCAGTGCCTGCCCGTCCTGCCCGCTGATGAGCCGGTGCACGATGGCGAAGAACGGGCGGAAGATGCTGATCCACCCGCACGACCGGCTCCGCCGTGAACACCGGGCCAAGGCCACTGACCCGGAGTTCCTGGCGGACTACCGGCAACACCGGCCGATGGTCGAGCGCTCGATCGCGTGGATGACCCGCGGAGCCAGACGCGTCCCTTACCGCGGGGTGACCAAGAATAATGCCTGGTGGATGACCCGTGCTGCCGGAATCAACCTCAAACGACTCCTCAACCTCGGACTCACCAACCAGGAGGGGGCCTGGGCACTTGGATAACACCACAGGCCAGGACCGCCACGCAGAGAACGGCCTGAACAGCGGCCAGAGACCCCGCGGAGCGTCCAAGACAGGCAACGGACCAGGATTTCAGCCCCGCAGCGCCCCAACCGACGTCCGGCTCCGGCACAAAAAATGGCCCTCCGGAAAACCCGGACGTCACAGATCCGCCTAAATCAGCACGGTCCTAGCGGTGTAGCTCTTGCCGGGTCGTTCTGAACCTCGTCTCCTTCATCCCAAGGCCATGGCCGCGCGCGGGACCGAGCGGGGGCGTGAAGCTCGCGCCCCCCGGAAACACCGTTGATCAACGCCAGAGGTCCCAACCCTCCGGCCGACCTCTGAGGCTGGCGCCGGACCGGGGGAGGTTGCCGCGTGGTTGCTCCGGAGTAGTAGGAGTAGTAGTTTTGCTACTACTCCTACTACTACATTGAAGGGTTTCGCCGTGACGTTGAGCGTTAAAGACCGTGTGTTTGCTGCTGCGGAGCAGATCAGTGCCGAGCGCCGGCCTACGGTGTCCACCGTGCGTGCCGCAGCCGGTGTGAGCAATGCTGATGCGACGCGCTATCTGAAGGAATGGGTGGAGGAAAAGCAGTCTGCCGGCGGGCAGGTCGCGGCGACGCCGGCGGTGCTGCTGGAACAGGCGGCCCGCCTGGCCGGTGCGGTCTGGGCGGAAGCGTCCGGTGTGGCCAACGAGCGCCATGCCACGGCGGAAGCAATCTGGGCTCAGGAGAAGAAGGACTTGAACCAGGAGGTCGCCGAGCTGGTCAAAGACCTGGACACGGCATCGACTGACAATGAAACAGCTGTCCGGGAGTTCAAGGCCCGGATCGCCGAGCTTGAAAGCCAGGGCGCGGCGATGGCGGAGCAGCTGAAGGCCGCGCGGTCCGCGGCGAGTGACGCGGCGGCAGCTGCAGCCTCGGCTGTGACCCGGGCGGCGGCAGCCGAGGCCCGGGCGGGAGCTCTCCAGGAAGCCCACGATGCTCTGCTCCAGCGCATCACACCCGAAACTCCCCGGCATGACACGCATGAGGAGCAGCCCGAGGCCTAAGGCCAAGAAGATCGGGCCGTTCACCGAGTGCTCTATCGACGTAGCCCCACTCCGGACGACAAAAGTACTCGCTAAATTGTCAGGGGCTTCTGGTTTGCTCCTAGGAGGACTATCAGCTGGGGGGCATAGGCCTTGATTTCTACGTCGTGGGGGAGAGAAAAATGCCACTTGCCGCATACCTAGCCGGTGAACGCATTGAAGCGTCAGATCCCTTGGTTAATGCGGCCTGGGATGTAACCGACGAGCACAATCAGGGGGTTCGAGGGTAGCGTCGAAGGCAACAATGCTTATTGGGGGACCTATGAAAAAGTTTGGCTTGTTGCCAGCCGTCGCGATTCTGGCAATTCCTATGGTGCTCGGGGGATGCGCGGAGGATAAGTACGGTATCGCAGCCTTGGACGAGCAGGCAGGATCCGAAGACGTGCGGCCCGGTGCCGAGCCATTCACCTTTCCCAAAGAAATCAACGACTCCACTCTTCGCCTGTTGGTCGAAGACGATGGACGTAAGTATTTTGGCGCTGAGTCTGCCGACGGGAAGGACGCATGCGTTGCGGTCTACTTTGTTGAAGGACAGCCCGGTACATATTCCGGGTGTGGCGCCTATTTCGGTGCGGGCGAGCGACTGACTCAGTTCAGTGGCCAAGACGGCAGAGCCACGATCCTGGTCCAGGACAACGTCGACACTAAGCGATTGGAATCCGAGGGATTCCGCCGCATTCACCAAAACGTTTACGTCTCCCGCTAAAGCCAGGTTCACTTGTCACGTGGCGCCTGATTCAACTGGCCGCCGTGGACACTCTGAATGTGTCCGGTGGAGGATCCCCTTGCGGGCTGCACCAGGAGCCAAATAGCGCCGTGAAAAAGCCGCCATTTATCGCCGAAAGTCACATTCTAAGGCGTTATGGGTTCGGCTTGCGGAACAGATTCACCGTTCGCCCTCCGCCAGCGAGACGACACCATCAACGAGGGTGTCGTTCTGAACTGCGTCTCGCAGCCACCATGCTGGCGGTTAGCCCTTGAATGGTTGCTCGGACTTCTTGACGTTGCTGCTCGCCCGCCTGTAGTCCTTCTGTCTCAACAAGCCCTGAATGGTTCGAACGATGCCGTCAGGGGCGACTGGGGAACAGCGCACACCCCGTAACGGTAGCAGTGCCTCTTCATCCTGTGACGCAGTTCTTACATGAAGGACAGGAACGATTGTCCTACGCCCATGCTCGTAATGGACTGGATCGAAGTTGGTGAAGTTGGTCGTAATCCAGCGCACTTCCTTCTCATCCTCGAAAGCATCGTGCTTCATCACTGACGCCAGGATGACCGCCTGCTTCCGAAGTTCCTTGACCAACGCTTCGTGGTCACTTTGCCCAGCACGGTCAATGTCCTCGATGGCGTTCTGGATGAACTCTGTTGCCAGTCGTTCCTTTTGGTTCTTCTTGTAAGTCACCCGGTACCAGCCGCTGATGGGAGGTATGTCGTCCCGAAGACTCTCGGTGTCCTCAGTATCGTCCAGGGCGATCCCGTCAGCGGACAGTTCTATTTTTGTGCTCAGACCGAGTGCAAAGCCGTCACCGTTGGCATAATTCCTCCACAACGTGAGGCTGTCAGGCTGACTGGAAGCGGATATGTAATAGACCTCGTTCAATATGGTGTCGAAGTAGGTTGCGTCCAAGACCTCGGTCATCAGCAACTCGACCGTAGCCCACTCCTCGGGGGAGTAATCCTCCTCTTCCTTCGCCTCGTTCATCAATTTCTCGAAGGCTTCACGTATGAGGGTCAGTCCATGGGTCATCTCGGAAGCGTCGTTGAGACTTTCCGGGCTTGATGCCCAAAGGTTTCCACTCTTGATAATGGACAGGCACGCATAGCCGTTGGTGTAGTGCCACACGTGCTTGTTGCTTCGATACCGCAGGGTTTCCGTTGTGGTGAGCCACTCCTGAGTTCTCTTAGCGAAACCCGCAAACGTGGCATGCCGCAGGGAAGTTTCAATGAACTTCGTTAGAGCGTCCGAGATGGGCTTCAGCGATACGTTCTGCTGAATCTGCATCTGACTGAGGGGCAATAGGGCATTCCCGAGCCCCTTGTACATCTGAGAAACGTCAGGTGTCGCGACTTTGAGCATCCGATTGATGCTTTCCAACATTTGGGTCGAAATATCGAGTTTCGGCAGGTCAAGGTGTGCCAAAATGCCCAGGGAATTCGCCATATTGGTGATGGGCAGATTGGAGGCTGCATAGGTTTGCAACCAAGGTGCCGACATGATCCGTTGGAGGCGTTCCAGTTCCTTTGGCGGGAAGGCGATGGGGTCCGCCCAGTCAGGTTTCTCAGCATCCCGCCCGTCGCTACCCTTCGCATCGGTGAGTATCTCATCGAGCCTAACTACGTGACCGCTCTGCTCAGCGTTAGGCTCGGTGTCCTCACCCTCCTCAGGATTCGTAGGCTCCGCTGCGTAAGCCTCATGGGTTTCATTATTATCAGGCTTGTCCGCATCGGGTTTTTCGTTCTTATCGCTCACAAAACAATCCTCACATCCTCAACTTTCCTGTCCTGACCCGCGGAGAGGGGTGTCGGCCTCGAGGGCATCGGCTTCGTTACACCGACACGAATAGCGACAAGACGTTCGCTGCCGTACCTAATGCCAGACCAGCCCCAACAAGCCAGACCTGCAAACCAAGGCCGCTAACAGCGTGGCTGTAGATAAGATGCTTGACCAGCTCAGGCATGTTGTCCATATCGCTGTAGGTGAACATTGTCTTCCCCGCCGCCCGCTGCTCTGCTCGCATCTCCTCAGTGCGCGACCCACCGCCGAACATTGAAGGGGGCTCGTTGGCGTACCGCTGCTCAATCTCCTTCAGCCGAGCAAATAATGCGGAGTTCTCACGCATGTCCTTGTGGACAATGAACCAAGCCCACAGAATCGCCCCGAACGAGATAACAAAGGCCAGGATATTGGTCACTACAAGCAATGTCTTCATGGGACATGAGTATGGCATTGAGGTTTGACACCCGATTTCTCAAGCCGTTCTTTTGCTGGGACTCCGCAAACTGTGAGGCCTAGGTGGCGCAGGCCCGGCCGGCAGCCCGTCCCCTGCTTGTTCACGGTGTTCCGCCGATTTCCCTCGGCATCGGCGGCTTTGTTCACGTCCTCGGACTAGGGAGAGGTTTCTCGCGTCCGCTTGGGGATCCTCTTGCGGGAGGCGCCATGCGCCAAACAGCGCTGTGAAAACGCCGCCATTTATCGCCGAAAGTCATAGCCCGGCACGTCGGCGATTCTTTTCGACACCCCAAGACACGGCGTGCGTGTCTTGAAAACCTGTAGTTTTTCGAGACACGGCAGCGCAGCCGTTGATGACCGCCGCCGAGAATGTCCACGGTGGCGGTCATCTTCAGCGGCTTAGGGAGCAGTGTCTGCGACTGTGGTTTCTACCGTTGTCCAGGAAGTCGCGGTTCCCACTGGCATGGTGCCTCGTGGTTCGGTGAGTACTTGCCGTTCCCCGATGGGAAGCCCGTTGTGGGCATCGATGATGATGTCTTGACGGAAGTGCGAGGAGTTTTCGACCCGGCCGATGGCTATACCCTTGCGCCCATCGAGAGTGGCTTGTTCATCGGTCACCGTGACTCCCGGGATCAAAGCCGCAGCCTTATACAGTGCGGCACGGAGGCCACCGGGAACGACCCCGGTACGCAGGAGATCGGCGATGAAGACCAATGCCTCACCGTCAACAGACTGCCCCTTTCCGGAGGTCTTTTGATAGATGTCATCCAGAAGCACTCGGGGGTCCCGGGACAGGGAGTCCAGATAACTGGAAGAAGGGAAAGTTGATTCGCTCCCCGGTCCGTAGAAGGCCCCGTTTGCCCCCCGCAGTACGTATGCTTCCGGACCACCGGCTTGGATGCGGTCTACATATTGCTTGGATGCTTCATCAAAGAATGTTGTTGGGATTCGGCCTGATCGTTCCCATACCCATTCGTTGTCCCGGTTGGCGGGGACATACATTGTCTGCTTTTCCGTATCCAGCCACTGATACTCTTTACCATTTTCGTCCACCGCCGCCGAGCCCCATAGGTTCGTGCTTTGAATCTTTAGGTACTGTCCCGCATTCACTACCGGGTCAGCTGTCTGGATGGTTGCTGCCGCTGCGTTGTTCAGGACCTCGGCAGCTTCCGCGGTCGCTCCTGGACCCATGGGCCTGACAACGTCTGCCACGACGATTCCGCCCACGAGCAGTGCTGCAGCTGCCGACGCGAGCAGGATCCGGCGCCGGAACCGGATCGGACTGACAGAGCCTTTGCCTTGCGTATCGGTCGATGCCCCGGAGGTGGAAGCCGAATTGATTCTGGTCATGAGTTTGGTGCGGCCGAGGGCCAACGTTGCCGGCGGGGCGGAGCCGATGTCGCTACGCATTTCTCGGAGCAGCTGCAAGTCGTCCATGGTCGTTCTCCGTTTCATCAAGTATTTCGAGTCTGAGCTCGGTCCGCAGTGTCCGGCGGGCGCGGTTCAAGCGGGACCGTACGGTGCCCACCGGGACGTCCATGGCCGAGGCGATACCCTCGTAGGTCAGGTCTGCCCAGGCATAGAGCAACAACGTTTCGCGGTCGATGGCGGCCATTAATTTCAGAGTCCGGGCAATGCGCCCTGTCGCCACAACGGCGTCCACCTGGGCGGCAATCCGGTCCGAGGCATCGGCCACGGCTTCCCGCGAAGCCGCTCTAGCGGCGGTTTTCAGCACCTTGGCTTCGGCCCGGTGGTGCCGCCGGAGCAGATTGGTGGCGATGCCGAACAGCCAGGGCCGGGCGTCGTCCCGGTCGAGGTCGTAGGTTTCTAGCTGCTCCCAGGCGACCAGAAAGGTCTCGGAGGTGACATCGTCGGCGGCGAAGTCACCGGTCCGTCTGGCGGCGTATCTGTAGATGACTGAAGCGTGTCTGTCGTACAACTCCCCGAAAACTGCGGGGCTGTCCCGGGACCGCCTGATGATGTCGTTGTCTGTGCTCACACTATGTATTGCCCGTTGGCCGCAAAAGGGTTCACGGAGCGTCCCCTTCTTCGCCTCAACGGATCCCTACCGAAGCGTACGTCTACGAGAGGGATAGATGCGCCATTTAGTTAGGTCCGCGAAAATGCCGCCACTTATCGGTGCGACTGACAACTTAGGGCCGGGCCCAGGGCCAAGGAGCTTGGGTAGCTGGTGGGGTGCCCGGTAAAGGATCCCCTTGCGGACAACGGTAAGGCCCCGTAGCCAGTGCGTAACATTCGTAATACGATTGCCTGTATGGAGCGCAGAATGCAGGGACGGGAGATCTCGGAAACCGAGATCGATCAGTGGGTTAAGGAAGCCGAGGCGGGTTACGACGTCGAGGAACTGAAATCGCGGATGGGGCGCCCCGCTCGGGGCGCGGAAGCGTCACAGGTTATTCCCGTACGACTGACGGCCGAGGAACTTGCGGGGGTAATGGCACGTGCCGAGCGCGAGCACCTCAACCGCTCCGAAGCGATCCGCGCCGCCTTGGCCGCCTGGTCGCACGCGGCGTGATCGTCCGCCGCTCCGCACATAAGCACGGGATCAGTTCCGCGGACGGGATCGAGGCGGCGACCTGGCCACTGGTATCGGTCCCCTTGGACGATGAGGACCCGCGCAGGTTCCTCCGTCTTGGTTTTGATACCCACGGCCGACTACTGGAACTCGTGGTGCTGGTCTGGGATGACGGTAGCGAAGAACTCATCCACGCGATGAAGTGCCGACCCCAATACCTCGGAATGCTTGGCTAGCACCCTCTCCGGAGCACCGAGACGACCCCCGGGCTGTGCGGGACACCGACCGGCTAAAGGGCATGCGTGCCTCGGACAGTTTCTGCTCCCGGACGGGCCTACTTTAGAAATGCGGCTGCCGTTTACGGATGAGACCGCGGCGCCCGCGCGGGCAGAATCACGCATGAACCATGAGCTATTCCAAGTAGGCGGCGGGCCGCCATGGCTGGGAGGTCGTGGAAGGCCTCATGGGTGAGCAAGATCTGGCCGAGGTCCAGTCGGCGCAGCAGGTCCGAGGGCTTCCCGGAGGTGGGAACCGCCCCCGGGACCGCGCCGCACTTGCAACTTGGCCCGGCAACGTCGAAAGCACTCGCGTCCGGTCAGGGATCCCTTACCGGACGGCCCGTAGGAAGTGTTGATCTGGTCTTCAGGTCGCGGTTGGAGCACTCAGGGGCCACGGACGAAAGTCCGTGGGTGTGGGTCGCATGAGCGTCACGAGGGCGCTGGTAAGAGCCTCGGCAGCCGGCGACCAGACGTATAACTGAGCTAGTTGGGAATGGGCGCCCACACGGGCTCTGGAACCGGGTTATCTATGACTGGCCATACGCCTGAGGCAATGTATCCGAGGATGCTCTTGATCTGCTGGAACAGCCACGGCTGCAGATGCCCAAGGAATGTCATGCGGTTCTCGAAGTAGATCATCGGGGCAGGATCAACGTGCCACAGCGCTGGCAGAGCCTCCGGCGATAGCGGACGGTCTATTTGAAGCTGCATCCACGGGTCTTGCCAGAGTGTCTCGATGTCGTCTGCAGCGGGTAGTGGATGGATTCGAGGAGGTTCGAGCTTTCCTGGATAAACCATCAGCCCGATGGTGGTTCGGTGCTTGTCCATGTTGTTGAGTCGATTAAGAAGTGCAAGCACATGGGTCCGGGGTGAATCTGAATGCCATGGTTGTACATCCTGGATTCTCTGAAGTAGAGAAGCTGGGATTGAGCCAAGATATCTGGTCTGGTTCTGCCAGTTCGGCTGGTCCTCCACGACCGGGAAATAGATCCTGTCAGGTCTTTCAGGTACGTCGTCATCGATGTGGCATAGTTCGAATGCTAATAGCTCCAATGCCGACCTGAGATTGTGCACGCCGTCCCCGAACCTACAGCTCCAGGCCAGCTCGGGAATGAACGGAGCGGCCGGCCGGAAGAGCTCACATGTGGAGGCATCTTCGGTGGAAAGCCTGGTTGGGGCAAGGATGCGGTTCTTATCTGTCCAGTCAAGAATCTCCGCCTCAAGGGAACGAAAATGTCTCCCGGCGTTCAAGAGTTTCATGTACGCAGGGCTGTCGTACTCCTTGCGAAAGTGTTCAACCATGAGCTGAGCGTAGTGGAATCATTTCGGTAGTCCGTCACTGCCATGCCGCCGTTGCTACTGGCGGCCAAGCTTTTCCCGCCCGTCGCGTGGCTACTCCTGCTTTCCTCTTAGGAAAGCTCTGCCCGCAACTATGTAGAAAGAGCGGAACCGAGCCTATCTTGATGCAAAATATGGCCAAACAATCTGAACAAGAATGCCTGTCGCCATAAGTGTCACGAAGATGGATTTTCCCGCACCCAGTCCACGCATCGTGCCGGTGTCGACAAGCCACCCAAGTCCTGCGTTTTCCAGTCCTCGACCTCTGATGTTCTCAGCCCAAATCTCGGCAGTACGTTCGTAGTTGCGCCAAGTCAGAAAGCCCACCCAAAAGATCGAAGCTAGCAGTACCAGAACCGGAGCGTGAGCATCAAATTCCTTTTCACGTATGGCTCCAATGCGTTCGGTACAGTGCTGGCATGCACCCAAGCGAAATGGACCCAGCGGTCGAAGCCATGAGCGCTCTTGCCGGTCCCGGCCATAAGATTTCTGACGCCACGGATCACATACCCAATGCACCCGGCCTGTATGCGGTCCATGCGGAACCTCACATTTGGCGGACGCTTGGGCTGGAGGGCCATGACCCCAAGAGACCACTGTATGTGGGGAAGTCTGAAGACGATCTCGTAACGAGGGATTTGAAAACCCACTTTGCCGTTGAGCGGGGAGACAGATCCACGACCGGTTCGTCCACAGTCCGTCGATCGTTTGCAGCCCTCCTCCGGGAGCCACTCGAACTCCGTGGAGTACCTCGCAATAAATCGAAGCCCGGCCACTTTTCCAACTACGCCCTTGAGAAGGACGCAGACGACCGGCTGACCGACTGGATGCACAAGCATCTGACAATCGCTGTGTGGCCGAAGCCGGCAGGGGTGAACGTCACCCTCACGGAAATCGAGAAGCGAATTCTCCGTCAGTGGGGACCTCCGCTCAATCTCACCCATGTGCCGGCTCCTCTGCAGCAGCTGCGCTCCGCGCGCGCGGTCATGGCGGCAGAGGCACGGACATGGACATAGTCCTGTGACCGTACGCTGCTGACGGCGCCGCCAGCCACGTTCTTCAAGAAGTCACCTTCTGCGTTTGCCGAGTTCCCAGCCGATGCCCGCAACGGCGTGATTTGTGGTCCGGGCGCGATCGATGGTTGGGCCGCGTGGGTAGTGTTTGAGGTGTGTGGCTGAGAAGCGGTTTCCGGTGTTTTATTCCGGTGTTCGAGGCGGCCGTGGTTTTGCTGGCCGGGCGATGAGCGGGGTCGGGACAGGGCGGCGGTCCCGGTCGGAAGTCATCCGATGGGACCGCCGCCGCAGCTTTCCTGCAGTTACTCGTGGAGACTTTCCGGGACCCTGGCGGTCAGCGCCGTGCGTGTGGCCGCTAACCGACGGCGGGGCAAGGCCCTAATGTAGGGGAGCGCCACGACGACCGTGGCGGCGATGAATACCAGCTGCAGCAGCGTCCGCGGCAGGAGCGCCGTGGCCGGTTCGCCGTCGACCATGAGTCCGGCGAGTGCGGCGTGGACGTTCGCCGGGAACATGGCCACCAGCAGCAGGGTCACTCCGCCTGAAGCAGTTCCAGCACGCCCGTCAGTGTGACCAGCAGCTCAAGAGAGGCAGGGCCGGCGGCACCATTGCTATGAGGTCCTCGCGCACGCCGTTAAAGTGCGCCGTCCCAGTAAGCGTGAACATGGCCGCGAGGCCACCGCACAGGCTGGTGTGCCAGGACCGAAGCGGCCTGATTCCGGCGGCACCGGCGGCACGCAGCAGGAGGGTGACGGCCAGGAGGGTGATGAGTGGGGGCCATAACACGTCCTTTCAGGTGCATGCTCAACCCGCGGCTAGGCGTCGTCGACCAGGGATTGCGCGTCACCCTCGACAGACTCGGCGTCTCGAAGTATTGCTTCAATGGAGGAGATCGTGGCGGCAGCAGGCGCTTCCCTAGGTGTCCGAGGAACGAGAGCCAATGGAGTCTCGTCGTGCAGCCAAGGTGCCTCTGGAACGGCACGTCTAAGTGTGATCCGCCACCGCATGGCAGCCTCCAGCATTGCCCTCGCAGCATGTTCGACGAGACCTGGGTCCGATGAAGGTACCTCATATTGCCCGAGCTGGTTGTTCTCGGACCGCGGACGTAGGAAAACAACGCGCGCATGAGGGTCACTGTGGCGAAACGACGAGATCGTTACAGGGTAGATCTCACCGCTCGGTGTGAGCAGGGCGTGCTCTGCCCGTCCTCTATTCCCGGGGTAACGATGGTCGCGATTCTGTGCGTCTCGGAACGTTCCGAGGGGAAGCAGGTTATCCCTGATGCTAGGGTCTGATTCCGAGAAGATCGTAACCACTACGCCCGCTATCGATGTCTGTTCAGGAGCACGTGTAGCCTGGTCACGATGCCAGAAGCGGCGCCACCAAGACGGCTTTCGCTCAACGCAGAGGTATGCCAGCGGCACCCCATCCAGACACGCCTGGGTTGTGAACCACTCAGCGAAGGTAGACCAATTCGAGAAATCCTTCGCAGACGTCAAGAAGGCGGCCTCGTGCTCTGCGTACACGGTACATGCGGTATCCCGAGCCTCAAATAGTTCGATGATGTCGGCAGCTAGCGACCTCTTCCTGGCCAAGACGGAGGGCTCGTTGTCCGCGATGCGTGGCCCGCCTAATTCCTCAAACTGGTCCTGAAACGCGTTCAGTGCGACATTTTTCGCGACTGCAGCTTGCGCCAACTCCACTAGCTCCCGGCGTCCTGCGCTGAAGACTGCGTGACCACTCGGTCCGACTGCGTCCATTAGCGGCACAGCAGGAGACCCATCGGAAGTCGCCACCTCCCTGATCCAGAGAGGGGCACCAAGGATAACCAGGTTGTAGGGCGCAAGGAACTGATTATCCAAAATGACGTGGCCGGAAAGCGGAGGTCGATGCAGCTTGAGGAGGACCTCAACTCGTCGAGGAGGGCCGTCTCCGGGCGATCCTTGAGCAAGAGCCATCACATGGCGAGCGACCTCGAGGTCGGTCATGCGGTGGTCATCGTTCACCCTGGAATTGTGAACTCTCGCGTCTTCGCGCTCTCGGATTTGATTGAATAAGGCATAAAATCCGTCAATGTCGGACGGAGTGCGACCCTGTGTGTAGGAAACGGGATTGGTAAGGCCACTCGTGAGCATATTGTGCGCAGAGCCAATCAACCCCACGAAGACTCGCTTCCCGGCGACAACCTGGCTCGAAGCTAGCAACATAACGTTCTGTGCATACCCATCGGTCGGAACACCGTCCCAATCCCAACCTTGCACGACGTTGAACGTCGCCATGTATGCATCAAGACGGACACGGAGGTACGGCATCTGTGGCTCGGAGAGGTCACCGATCTGGTGACCTGACTGAAGAAAACGAGTGGCACGGCCAGCACGATCATGCAATGTCTCTTCATACTTTGCGAAGCTAACTTTGGCGCCGAGCTTGGGGCCCTCGAGCGACAACTCTGGGCTGATCTCCTGGATCTGAGGTTTCCGCCGCGGCCTCGGAACTTCAGGCATGGACAAGAGCTCCGATACGAGCCGATTGGAAATGTAGTGATACGCCCCGAGGTGCTCTCTGCGGTTCATGAGGGTCAGATTACCCGAGCGTTGTCTACTGGGGATGGTATATCGAGATTTCTTCGACAACCTCGAATTTCTCGGCGAGCGAGCGGCATCGCAGCTCAGGGCTGCCGTGAATACCGAAGCAAAAGGCTTTCCGTGAGCATTCCCCATTAAAAGCCGGAGTAAGGAGCCCAGGGCTTCACCGTATTTTTGCTTGTTTTTAATCCCGGGGGTTGCGGTCAACGCAGCAGCGTGACTGTGGCCGCCCCGCGAGAGGACATCGCCGGACGCGGGCATGCCGAGACACGCGTGGCTCAAGCCATAAGATTGCAGTCATAATCGCGCCGGTACGAGACAAGGGGCGGGAAGACGCTAGTGGGGGACAATGCCGACAATCTTCGACAACTCTGAGACCAACACTCTTGGAGGCAGCCTCCTTAAGACCTTTCCAGAGCACAATCGAATAGATGTTGCCACCGGTTATTTCGACCTGCGCGGATGGGGAACGTTCTCTGATCTCGTTGATGCCAAGCAACTGCCAGAGCGAGTTGCCGGGGACCCCGCAGCTCGGATCCTTGTAGGAATGGTCGCACCTTCAGCAGCGGAAGCTATGTTGCAGGACCTTCAGGATCAGGTTCGGGTACCAGACCCTCACGCAAATATCGCGGACTTCGAGTCAGCCCGTAATCGGCAAGCTCAGCTTGTTAACCATTTGCGGGAACAACTCATGCGGGGTCTGTCGACAAAAGAGGGCCAGTCATCATTGCGTGCGTTGAAAAGACAGCTCCGTGCGGGCTTGGTCGAAATCAAGGTATTTACCAGGCGGCCGCTGCACGGCAAAGCGTACATCCTTCATAATCCCGGGCATTACGCACTCCCCATCATGGGGTACCTGGGATCATCGAATCTCACTGCATCTGGTCTCTACAGGAACCTTGAACTCAATGTCGATGTCTTGGACCAAGACGCTGCCCAAAAGCTGGATGAGTGGTTCACCACCCACTGGGATGATCCATTCTCCCTGCCGATCACTGAACAAATCATCGAGCTAATCGAGGAATCCTGGGCGGCAGAAAAACAGCCGACACCGTTTGAGGTCTTCCTGAAGGTCTGCCATTCCATGTCTCAGGACGTTCGTGATGGCTACGGCTACGTGCTGCCGCCGTCCATGCAGAATCTGCTGCTCGAATATCAGGAGAGTGCCGTCCGAATCCTCGCCCGCCGGATTATTCGTCGCGGAGGCACGATGTTGGGGGACGTGGTTGGCCTAGGCAAGACGCTGACAGCGGTAGCCACCGCAATGCTTCTTCAAGCGGGGGAAGACTACTCCACCCTGGTTTTGTGCCCGAAAAACCTGGAGGAGATGTGGCAGAAACATCTTGATGCCTATGACATCAACGGCCGAGTAGTCCCATACTCCATGGCAGCGAAGGTACTTCCGGAACTAAAGCGATTCCAGCTCGTAATCTGTGACGAGTCCCACAACTTGCGCACAAACACTAGAAAGGATTACGAGGCTATACAGCAGTACGTCCGTGGCAACGATTCTAAAGTACTGCTGCTGACGGCTACCCCGTACAACCTTGCGTTTGAAGACGTAGCCAACCAAATCGGCCTCTACCTGGATGAAGATGACGATCTAGGTATTGAACCGATGGCAGCATTGGCAGCAGACCCCGCCCTCGCCGAAAAGGTTGATGGAAAAATCAACACTCTGGCAGCATTCCGTCTGTCGGAGGAGGCGGAGGACTGGAAACGGTTGATGAGCGATCATCTAGTCCGCCGGACCCGGTCCTTCATTAAGCGAACCGCCAAGAAGAAGCAGGTCGAGCTAGCTGATGGGCAGACTGTAGAGCTCGAATACCTGCAGTTCTCGGACGGCAAGCCGTTCTTCTTTCCTACGCGAATATCGAAACCCGTTAGTCATGATTTCGATGATGACGACCCTGCGCGTCTGATGGAAGACGATGAAACTCTCGATGCCATCAAGTCGCTGTTGCTTCCCCGGTACGTCTTGGCCTCCTACGATTCACCCAAACGCCGGCACACTGACGAGGACAAGAAGATCCTTGAGGACATCAAAACCGGCAGAGGCAACGTAGCAGGCTTCGTAAGGACAGGTCTATTCAAGCGACTTTCGTCTTCCGGGCACTCCTTCATCCAGTCCCTGCAGCGGCAGCGTTCTAGGAACGAGCTGTTTCTGTACGCCATCGAAAACCGGCTCCGAGTGCCTCTTGGCAACTTCAGCGATAAACAATTTGGAGTTAGCGACGAGGACATCGAGGATGCCGACGGCACCCATGGCTCACCGTCCTCACGATATGAACACCTCCAAAAACACTTGTCGGAATCCACAAAGTGGCTCAACTCGATCATTTTCACCGATGCTTTGGCAGCCGACCTCAAGCGCGACAACGACACACTGACCTGGCTTCTGGAGAGATATGGCGCCTGGGACTCGTCCAAGGACTCCAAAATCAATGCGTTGGTCGACCTTCTCACCAAGGAGCATCCCGGCGAGAAAGTCCTTGTTTTTACTGAGTACAAGGACACTGCTGAATATGTTGCGCGCGCTTTACAAGAAGCAGGCATTCAGAATGTTGGCCTCGCGACAGGAGACAAGGCCAGTCGACCCGCCGACGCCGCTCGTAGATTTTCCCCGGCATCCAACACGCTTCCGGGCGCTGAGCCAAGTGACCAAGAGGTTGAGGATCCTATAAATGTTTTGATAGCGACGGATGTGTTGTCGGAGGGCCAGAATCTTCAGGATGCGCACATTGTGGTGAACTACGACCTACCCTGGGCCATCATCCGGCTCATCCAGCGCGCCGGTCGTGTCGACCGAATTGGTCAGAAATCTCTGAGCGTCTACGTCTACTTGATCTCGCACGAAAGAGTTGAAGAACAGATCAGCCTCCGTCAGCGCATCAAGCAACGTCTTGAGTCATCGGCACAGGCCTTTGGCTCCGATGAGCAGTTCTTTGGAAGCGATAGCGAAATACGAATCCTCGACAACTTCTACGATGGAACGCTTGAAGACGATGGAGTTGGCGATGAGGAGGCTGACGCGGTCAGTGAAGCGTGGCTGGTCTGGAGCAACGCTCTTGAGAAGCATTCCGACATTGCGCATCGAGTATTGGCAATGCCGGACATGGTGCAGTCAACCCGAAACCAATACATTCACGAGTCCAACAGCTGCGTCGTTTGCTATGTCAACACAACGTCAGGTGTGGATGCATTCGCCGTCTCCAAGGGCGGCGAGGACGGCATGAGGGAGCGCGAAAGACTGATCACGCCATACGAGGCTTTCAAGCTCTTCTATGCTGAACCGGAAACCCCCACCGCAGAGCTCCGAGATGATCACTTCGAGCGGCTGCAGCACTTGGTTCATGGTCCGCTCTCCAGCGAAGGTGTGGCCACAGGCAACCTAAAAGGCGTCCGGAAACGGATCTGGGAACGATTTACCGGCACACTCTTCATGCGAGGTGGAGAGGACGCCCTGAACGCATTGCATGAGCGACCGCTGCAGAAAGCAGCCGAAATGAAACTCCGCGGCGCTCTGAGGAATCGCGTCTCCGATGATGATCTCGTCGCCATCCTTAACCAGCTTCATGAAGACGAAAAACTTGTAATCAAATCCGTGGACAAAGACCCGTTGCGGGTTGTCTGCTCGCTAGGAGTCCGGGACTAATGCCGAACACGCTGACTGACCTCGTTGACAAGCATGACTATCAAACGCTCTTCCTGGAACACCTGAGATGGTCCAGGCCGGACCAGCCAACCCTCAAGGTCCAACTAGACGGTGCTGACAGTTACAGCGTCTCTAACGTGTCCAGCTATAAGGGGCTCCGAGTGTGGGTATGCCCCGAGCTTCCCAGTTCATCGGACCAAGCGGCCATTGACCGCGCCATCGCCAAGAAGTCCACCGACCGCCTGGTCATTTTTCACAATGACACAAAACAGGTTTGGCGCTGGCCGGTCCGAACCGTCAAAGCCGGCAGCATCAACACGAGACTTACGTCGCACCTGCATACGGCTGGCAAGGAGAACCCGAAGCTCCTGAAACGGCTTGAGGCCATCACTCTGGGAGTGACCGAAAGCCTAAGCGCCACCGATGTGATTGAACGCGTAAAAAGAGCCTTCGATGTCGAGACGGAGAAGGAAACCAAGCGTGCATCCAAGCTCATGGCTTCGATGTTCGATGCACTGAAAGTGGCGGGGGCCGCCGAGCACAAAATCTCGGTAACCCTGGCCAGGATTCTCTTTCTCATGTTCGGAGACGACACGGACATGTGGGACAAGGACTTGTTCCAGAATTTCATCATCAACCACACGCGCCCAGACGGCAGCGACCTAGCCGACCGCCTCAACGATCTGTTCGAATATTTGGATACAACTCCCGGGGACAGGGGAAGTACGCCGGCGCACTTCAATGGATTTAGATATGTGAACGGCGGCCTTTTCCGCGAGCGGATCACACTACCGCCCGTTGCACAGTCACTCCGGACAGCCATCCTGGAGGCTAGTTCATCAAACTGGGCGGACATCTCACCGGCCATCTTTGGTTCCATGTTCCAGTCTGTCCGCGACGCCAAAACGCGGCGCGAGTTCGGGGAGCACTACACGTCGGAGAAGGACATCCTTCGAACCATCGATCCTCTGTTCCTAGATGAACTTCGCGCGGAATTCGCGAAAGCCGTTGATCACCGGGAAGAGACTGCAATGCTGACCAAGCTTCGCGAGAGGCTTGGGCGCATTCGCTTCTTGGACCCAGCGTGCGGGTGCGGAAACTTCATCATCATCGCCTACCGTGAACTGCGTCTGCTGGAAATTTCGATCCTGGAGAGATTGAAGCTCAAGGAAGCGCAACGTGGCAACGTTGATGCCGGCCAGCTGGAGATGCCTGTGGGAACGGTCGACGACCGTCAAGGGCGAGGCAAGAAGTCTTTCCTCGACCCTAAGGTTGTTCTCGACAACTTTTTCGGTATTGAAATCGATGAGTGGCCCGCGAAGATAGCTGAAACGGCGATGTTCCTCATGGACCGACAGTGCGATCTCCAGATGATCACCCGGCTGGGATACGCACCCGAGAGGCTCCCAATCCAGCGGCAAGCCACCATCGTAACTGCAACTGAAGACAACCTGGGCAGGGGCAACAGCCTCCGCTTTGACTGGACGGACCTCTTCCAACCGGACGACGACACTATCGTCGCGGGTAACCCTCCATACGCCGGTCAATCGCTCCGAACAGCTGAGCAAACTGCAGACCTCCAGCTGGCGTGGGGAGCGCAATATGACGGCTACCTCGATTACGTCACTGGATGGCACGCCAAAGCGCTCAGCTTCCTCGCTCCAGCCCAAGGAGCGCGTTTCGCTTACGTCACGACAAACTCAATTGCCCAGGGACAGCCTGTACCAGCCCTCTTCGAACCCATCTTCAAAGCTGGCTGGAGAGTTCGCTTCGCTCACCGAACGTTTCCTTGGGAATCAGAAGCCTCCGGCAAGGCTGCAGTCCACTGCGTCATCGTTGGATTCGATAAAGAAGGCCCTGAACCTCAGCTATGGGACTACAACGAAGGGAAAGGACCCATCCAACACAGGGAAGTCCCGTTCATAAACGCCTACCTGGTTGATGGACCCAACGTCTTAGTCAGGAAACGTTCCAAGCCGCTGACGGCATCCCTGCCTGAGGTGAATTATGGGTCCAAACCAGCGGACGGAGGGAGTCTGGTAGTGAAAAAGCCGGCTTACGCCAGCGTTATGGCCGACCCCCTTGCAGCAAAATATGTGCGGTCGTTTGTTGGCGCTGACGAGCTAATCAGCGGCGCAGATCGGTGGTGTCTGTGGCTTGTAGGAGCACCAAGAACCGAAATTGAAGCCTCGCCGGTCCTGCGGGAACGGGTAGCCAACGTCAAACGAATGCGCCAAGCCAGTACAAAAGCAGCTACTCGCGATCAGGCAGCCATCCCTCACCTGTTCACTGAGATTCGCCAACCGGAAGTTTCCTACTTGTGCATACCGCGTCATTTCTCAGCCGACCGGGACTACTGCACGGCCCAGAGGTTCGAACCGTCAGTCATCTCCAGCGACGCCAACTTCACCGCATCTGACGCTGACGGGTTCCTGTTTGCCTTGATTTCGTCATCGCTTTTTATCGATTGGCAACGCCTGGTCGGTGGCCGTATCAAGTCAGACTTCCGATTTTCGAACACAATCGTTTGGAACAACTTCCCACTTGGCATGGCAGATGCTGACTCGCGAAAGGCAATTGTTGATGCCGGGGCAGCGGTTCTCGCCGCGCGAGCCAACCATCCCGGTGTCTCGCTGGAAAGTCTCTATGAGCCTGAAGCAATGCCACAGGATTTGCTGAACACCCATTTCGCACTCGACGAGCAGGTGAATGCTTTCTTCGACATCCCGAAGGACGCCGTCCAGTTGGATCGAGAGAGACTATTGCTCGAGCGATACGTAAAATATTCGCTGCACCGTTGAGGCGTTGCCACGGACTGCTGGATCATTGGGTTTGGTTTGAGGAACGCTGTGCTAATGTTCTTCTCGCTGCTGCGGAGGAATGTAAAGCCAATGGGCCTACATCTCCGCATCACCATCACGCGCGGGTGGCGGAATGGCAGACGCGCTAGCTTGAGGTGCTAGTCCTCGAAAGGGGGTGGGGGTTCAAGTCCCCCTTCGCGCACCGAAAGACCCCCGGAAACCCATGGGTTTCCGGGGGTCATTTCTGTTACGACCAGGTCATGGTCCGCTTTGAGGAGCATTGCCGTAGGGCATGCCTCAGTTGTCAGTGACGGTCGCCAGCAGCCATTGGTCCGACAGCGGGTCGCGGCGCAGCTCGAAGGTACGCAGCGCCGAGGCGGACCTGCACCCACCAGTGCTCGATGCTCACCAGATCACCGCTGCCCTTGGCGGCGGTACGGCGGGTTTCCCACCAAGAGTCCCGGCTGAACCAGTGCAGCGGCTCCGCTGCCACGGCCCACACGCGCCCGTCGTAGCGGACGGCCAGGGGAGTGCCTGCGGCGGTGAACCGGACATCCACCGGTGCGTCGAGGGTTGTTTCACTTACTGTTGCTGTCACGGTTGGTTCGTTCTCCCATGTTCGCTCTGTTCAAATCTTCCCGGCGGGTTACCGCCGAGCTCCACACCCAGGTCCCGTACGTCACCGGCCCGTCCTTCCACGTCACTTCGGCCGCGAACTTCGTGCTCTCGCTTGCAGCGCTTGGAGCTTCGATCATGGCGTACCGCGCCAATTCCAAGGTCCGCAACGACGAAGGAAGCTAACCGGGGTCAGGGCGGGTCTGCCATCCGGCAGGCCCGTCCCTACCGCGCCGGACCGTCTTGGAGTCCCTCGGCAGTGTACTTCTGGGTGCGCCTGATCGTGTCCGTCATGGCGCGTACGGACCCCTGGTCCTCTTGCCAGCGGCTCCCGTCCCGTGTGCAGGCAAGGAACGAGGTCACCCCTGACTCTTGGACCGCCTGACGCAGTTCGGCCCACGCCACTTCCAGGTCTGCCAACTGCGCGGGCGTCAGCGGCTCGGGTTCCGTGGCCAGCACGACGGCGGAGGACTCCGCTGCAGCTGGTGTTCGGCGCCGGGTGAAGAAGCTTCGCATGCCCACAGTCCATCTCTCCTTCTGACAAAAGGTTGTCCCGCCTGGGATTGGGGGAACCAGGCGGGACAATTCCACCGTACCAACCCAGCCCCAGGGCAGATGCATGGCCATTCCGTATGTGTTCCGGCTGACGGAGCAAGCTGTTCGCCCTTGCGAGGACTGGGAAGTCGTCGAACTGCCGCGGCCAACTTGAGTGAGACAGGAGGCCTCGATCCGTAGGTGGCCAGATTAACTGAGATTCTGGCCAACAAAACTGAGACAGGACAGCAGGGGTGGGTGGCGTGATTCATCTGATGAGATGCGCAGAGTACAGCCTTACATAATCATTATTATCGGCTAAAAGTCAGGCTAGTGATTAGCCGAATTTCAGGCTATATTTAAGGTATGAGAACGGTACCGCTCAGCGAAGCCAAGGACAAGCTCTCCGCGCTTGTAGAGGAAGCAGACAAGACGCATGAGATCATCCAGATCACCCGCCACGGGCACCCCTCAGCCGTGCTGATGTCCGCCGACGACCTGGAGTCCCTGCAGGAAACACTCCACTGGCTCTCGCAGCCCGGTAATCGCGAAGACCTGGACCAGGCCCGGCGCGACATCGCCGAAGGCAACACAACCAGCGGCGCTGACCTGCGCCGTGAGCTTGGACTACCGCCGAAGTGACCGAGGAACCATCCAACGCGCAAGGGCCATGGAAAATCGAAGTCACCATCCCCGCGCTGAAAGGATTTCGTCGGCTGCCGGAGACGGCTGCCGCCGCAATCGTCGAATTCGTCACCGGTGTCCTGGCCGACGACCCCCGCCGACTCAGCAAGCCCCTCACCAACGAACTCCTCGGACTGCGCACCGCACGCCGTGGTGACTACCGCGTGTTGTTCACCCTCGACATCGAACAACACACCTTATACGTCCACCGCATCGAACACCGTGCGGACCTCTACAAGCCGCGTTAGCAGCCGAACTCCTCGAAGTTGTGCCAATTGGACGCCTCTCCCCCAACTCAGACTGACGAAACGACCGTCATCGCAGCTCCGGCATCGCTCACGCTTGCGTCGGCCCTTCCAGTGCGGGCGTTCTTCTTGGGGCCCCATGTGGGACAAGGAGGCAGGGCCTTCCATGCGGAATGGCCAACTGATATGCGGGAAGGATTGTCAAGGGGCAGTGGTGAGCGGCTCCCAACTTCTTTGGTGGGGGGCCGCTCATTGGGGTGCCCGTCCGGGTGTGGCGGTCGTGCTGGCGAGTCTTGTATTCGACTGCAGTGTCAGACTGATATTCGCGGGTTGGGTTACCGCATGACGATTGTTCGGCTGGGGCGTATCGCTGTCTAAAATCGAGCGTCAACGGCGAGGGCCGTGTGCTCATAGTTGGGTCTCGAGTTAGCCCCAAGTGCTGCCACGTCACGCCCGGCCACGCATCCGGAGGGCACGTTCTTTACGCCGCGTTCATGCTTTCCCCTTGCCCGTGTTCGCCTTGCTGGAGGGGTGCGGCCAGGGACCAGCACCAGCCGGCGAGTTCCCTCGCGATCGCGGTGTTGGCCGTGACGGATCTTTTCTTACGGGCATCGAAGACTTCCCATTTGTGGTGGAGCCTGTGGTTGCCTTCCAGGGCCCGGATCCGGGTGGCCGGGCCGACCAGGTCCAGCTGCCGCAGCAGGCGCAGCCCGGGACTGGCATAGGGGCGCCGGTGCTGCGAGGCTGCCTCCACCAGCAGCTTGCGTGCGTATCAGCTCCCGGCCTTAGTGATCGGGCCCTGGTGCCGGGATTGGCCCGAGGACTGCTCGCTGGGCACGAGACCCACGTAGGAGCCGATGGTGGACCCGGTGAAGCGTGTCCAGTCGCCGATCTCCACGGCGAGCCCGAACCCGGTCGTGACCTGAATGCCGCGCAGGCACATCAACGCGTCGATCACCGGCGTGTAGTGGCAGTCCTTGGCGACCTCTGCGACGCGCTGGTCGATGCGTTTGAGGTGCGCGGCGAGCAGTTCGGCCTGTTCCACGTTGCCCTCGTAGGTGAACTGCAGCATCGGGGAGTCGAAACGCTGCCGGCGCAGCCACGCTTGGTGCTCCTGGGTCCACTTGGTCTCCTTCGTTAGCGGATGCCGTGGCGGAGCAGGATCGCGTTCACGTGCTGGCGGGCATGGGCGAGGTTCTTCGCCGCCGTGGCCCGCAGCCGGGACAAATCCCGGAGGTCCTCCTGCTCCCGCGTCGGGACCCGCACTTCCGTGACTTGGCCCAGGGCGAGCATTTCCGCCAAAAGCCGGGCGTCTCGCTTGTCCGTTTTAATCTTGTCTCCCGGCGCCCGCAGCAGCTTCGAGGACGCAGCCACCACACAGTCAACGCCGGCCTCCCGCAGGAAACGGGCCAGGACGTACCCGGTCGGGCCCGACTCGTACACGGCCTTCACCGGCGGCTCGAACCGGCGGACCCAATCCAAAACGACCGCCGGGTCCGAGTCCATCTGCATCCGGACCAGTTCTCCGGTGTCAGGATTCAGGGCGCAGCCGACAACGGAAACCGCGTGAACATCGAGCCCAATAAACGTATGCTGAAATATAGCCGGGACCTCCCAAAACTCACATGTGGCACTACCAATGCAACTCTCACGAAGGCCTCAAGCCAAGAGGTTGTTCACTGGCAACCCACGGACGCTGTGAAACAGAAGGCCCCGGCCCCTCACCAGCCTGGAGTCGGGCCCCTGCCGTCCGGATACAAGGACATTTCCGCCGGGCAATAGGCCCCGCGGCGCCGCCTCACCAACACGACGGAAACCCGCCCGCATCAAGCCGGCGCCGCAGGACCGCCCGGCGACAATGGCCGCCCCGGACGGACAGGAAACCCAACCACCCTCACCTCATGTCTCTAAAGTGAGACGGTTCCGACCGGGTCCGTCTCAATTTAGATTGCATTTTCCCACGTCAACGTGCCAACTGATACGAAAATGTGGGGAGTCATGCGGCTGGGGTGCGTGTGATCGTCACCTCGAATCCGAGTTGGGTGAGGTCCTTGAGCGCGCGTTGGCGGGTTCTGTCTGCGTTGGCCTGGCCGTAGTGCCGCAGGGGTGGTTCCTCGTAGCAGACACCGTTGGCGAGCATGTTGTAGGCCGCGGTGATGATGCTGTGTCCGATCGCGACAATGGCGCGGGACTTGCCACGCCGGTTGGCGAGCCGCTTGTACCGGATGGACAAGAAGCCGTGCTTTTGCTTCGCGATGTTGAGGGCGG
>NZ_PZKO01000011.1:0-25789 GCF_014926485.1 Pseudarthrobacter sp. AB1 | reverse complement strand
TTGTGGCCGTCGGGCAGGGCGGTGAGCTGGAGCCAGGAGACCAGGTTCGCGGCCAGGACCGCGAGGTTCGCCCAGGCCTGGTTCGCGGCGAAATCGAAGAAGGGGAGCTTGCTCAGGCCGGTGTTNTTCAGCGTCTTGATGCGGTTCTCGGCCCGGCCGCGGGCCCGGTGCCGGGCGTCCAGGAACGGTCCGTGCCAGCGTGGGGCATTCGTCAGGAACGCTGTTACNCGGTGACCGTCGATGTCGAGCAGGGTCGGTGTCGCACCGGGGTGCAGCGGTTCGGCGCGCAGGAAGATCTTCGTCCCGGGCGGGTAGTCCTCGAGCGGGATCACCTGGGTGGCGTTGATGACCCAGGCGTCGTCGCGTTCGTTGCCGTCCTGGTCCAGGGCCGGCTGCCAGTATTTCTTGTCGTTGATCCAGTCGATCATGTGGGCCTTGCCGACCGGAACCGGGTACGAGACGGAGAACTGCACGCCGCGCGAATGCAGGTACCAGAGGAACTTCCGGGACGCGCCGGCGCTGTCGGTGCGGACCAGGATTTTCTCCCCGTCCAGTTCGTCGTCTTCACCGTAGAGTGCGTCGGGCAGGACCGCGATGGCGGCCTCGAAGATGCGGATGTGGTCCTCGGCGTTGTTCGCTGTTGCCCCGCCGTGGCGCANCAGCACCGCGAGTTCCTCCCCGGNGCCTCGGCCGGTACCGTAATCGATGCTGGCGGTGAACGGGGCGAATCCAAACCCGCCCTTGTAGTTGCCGGTGGCTNGTTCCTTCTCGGAGTGCGAGGCCACCAGTGTGGCGTCGAGGTCGATGACCAGCGGGTCCGCGGCCGTCGCCGTCACCGCCGGGCTGCGGTCACCCGCGGCTTCCCATGCCCGGGTCCGCAGTTCCTTGGACAGGGTCGAAAAACCGTAATCGAAAACGTCCGGGTTCTTCACGGTGCGTTCGAAGAACCGCGAGACTGTCGCGTTCGAGGGCACTTTCCCGAACACTCCGGGCTGGGAGCGCAGGATGTCCAGGTCGGAGGCGTACTCGCCGCCGGCGGCGAGCATCACCGCCAGCGACCCGAGCAGCCTCCCTGGCCGGTGCGAGGCCATCGCGGGGACGAACTGGCCCAGCCGGTCCTCGCACAGATCCCGGAACCCGAGGGCGTCAATGAATGANGTCAGGACCCTGGCACCGGCATGGGAGACCAGCGACTGGCCGGTGAAAGTGACCGGGACGGATGGGAAGACCTTGGTAGACTGGGGCATCGAAAAGGTGCTCCTTCAAGACACGGAAATAACGGCGTAGACACCCCTATTTTCCCTTGTCAGAGCACCTTTTCGTCTCTTAAACACACCCGTCAGCCCAAGACTGATGAAAACCCCGGGTTAGGCCTTCGCCACGTTTTCATCATCATCAGCGACCTCCCGCCGCCCCGCCTTGCGTCCGTTGGACGCGGCGACGGCCATGCCCGCCCTGGTCCGTTCGGTTAATGTGTCGCGCTCCAGTTGAGTCGATAGGGATCCTCGTCGCGCGAACTACTCCAACGGGTACCGTCACACCACCGCCGAGGATCAGGTGCGCGTCCCGACCCAGTACGCGTCAGCCCCGCTGGCGGAGTGGAGCATCTCGGCCTCGGGCGTCCTAGTGCCGCCGCCCGGTCTGGCCGAGTACATCGGGGATAAGCCCGAGTCGGCCCGGCTACTACAGCTCGAGGCACATCGGGAGGGAACGACGAGCCGCCCGAAGCCCCCTCGCGTCGGCCGCACCAAGCCCATTCACAAGGAGAGGTTCCTCCCAGCCTCTACAAAAAGGGCACCAACGGTGCCGAGATTCAGCGCATCAACGATGTCGTCGCACGCATCTTCGACAGGAATCGATAGGCCGGCGCGACGCGCACGGGTCTGTGGGCTAGGGCGGCCCAGCCCCCGCCACTGAAGCGGATGGTTACGGGTGCAACCGCCGGTGGTGAGCCATCAGAACTCTCAGAGACACAGGCAGGCGCAGAGCCGGCGGCCCGTCCTCTGTCATGGCAGACACGCTATGACGCGCACGCTACTCAGGGACCTGCGCATTCTGGAAAGCAGCCGGACACATAGGTAGCAGAGCACCAACGTCGTGCTTCTCCGCTCCGGTCCGGCAGACCGGCCTATTCAAATAGGAGATACCTTGACCCTTCTCGGAATCCTGCTAATTGCTGCAGGTATCACCTCGTTTTACTGGTTCGCCCCCTGCTTTGAGCGGTTCGGGCTGACGCCCGCCACGCCCGGTGGAAAAGCCTCATGCGTGCTCGCTGCGGTGATCGCCAGCCTGATTGTGAGTGGCATCGTCGTGCTGGTGCCTTGGGCTTAGTCACCCCCGCAAGAAGGCCCCTACCCGGTGTCCGGTCGGGTGGGGGCCGCATTTCGGAAACACAACCTGCATTGCAGGATCTAAGGGAACTTGAACGGCCCCTGCACGTGACCCCGATTGAGGGGGAAGGGGGCTAGTCAGGCACACATGATTGCTTCAACGAGTCGCGGCATTTAGGGGTCGGGCCGTGAAGCAGAATAGGACTGCAACCACTTATCAGATCGGGGACTGCAGCTTTGGTGACATCAGAATTTGTCTATCAAGACATCGAGAGCAAGTATTCAGAACGACTCTTCGATGACCGATACATGCGCCTCTATCAAGCCGAGGATGTCCATCTCCGCTCTGCCTTCGCCTATCTGCACGACAGGCTTAACGACCTATTGAGATACATGAACGAAAAAAGTGTGAGGGGCAGGCACTACAACGCCGATCAAAGCCGGGAACTAATTGATGTCACCAGAGATATCGGGCAGCTCAAGACCACCCTGCTCAGAATCGGAGTCGAAGTTAGTCTGTCGCCTTCGTATGAGAAGGTCCTGGAACGATGCCGAACATTCCTGACTAGCAGCGGTGGAAGCGCGATTCCGGGAGATTTCGAAGAGATTCCTATAGAGGACTATGAACCGATCTTCTCAGTCCCGACCTCCACAGTCCGCATAGAAAAGTCCGGCAGGGACTACACCTTAAAATCGGTCGGTTCCGGGTCCTACGCACAGGTGTACAAGTACAAAGACGATGAGTACCGCATGCACGTTGCAGTGAAGAAGGCGCGCCGCACGCTGGATGAGACAGAAATGAAGAGGTTCAGGGCCGAGTTCGACGTACTGGCCGATCTCAGTTCTCCCTATGTGCTGTCAGTTTTCCGATACAACGAAGCCGACAAAAGCTACGCGATGGAGTATTGCGACCACACGCTCGGTAGCTTCATCTCAGAAAATAACGGCAAGTCGAGCTTCGACTTTTTTAAGCGGAAGCGAATTGCGCAGCAATTCCTCTATGGCATCAGCTACCTAGCGGTTAAGGGAGTTCTCCATCGAGATCTGAGTTTCACTAACGTGTTGGTGAAGACTTACGATGCCGGTGTGGTTCAGGTAAAGCTCTCCGACTTCGGATTGCACAAAACCCAAAGTTCCCTGTTGACTCGAACGGGCACTGAAATGAAGGGAACGATCCTCGATCCCACACTCGACGACTTCAAGAACTACTCTCTGGCAAATGAGATCTATGCCGTCGGGCACGTGGTTTCGTTCATCTTCACGGGGCGGACAGGGCCTCATGTTCGAGGTGAGAATCTTGGCGCAATCGTGCGGCGCTGCACAGACCTGAATGTGGATCATCGCTACAAGCAACTGCAGGAAATAATCAACGATGTGACCAACCTGCGTGCCGAGAACTATCTGAAGTGATAGACGTATGCCCAACTTGGCTCGAGTCTCTTTGTTCGTTCTGATGACGACTAGCCCGAATTTTTCATGATGGTCGGGTTGGGTGTCGGATTCCTGGTTTGATTCTGGTCCGGGTTGAATTTTGTCGTTTGGGCGCGTTGGCTGGGCCTGTTGTCGCTGGTTGGGCGTTGGGTTCCACGTCTCCGATGGGTGGTTCTGGTCGTTGTTGGGCTGGCTCTGGTGGTTCTCAGGCCAGGAGCAGGACCCGTTGTCGGGGGCTGGTTTTTAGCGCGGCAATGGCTGCCAGGAGCGTGGTGATCGTGCCGGATTCCGGCGCCTTGTCAGGGATCAGCAGCCGGGTCCGCCGAGCCCGGGTGATGAGTTTCCCGGCGGTTGCGAAGAGCCGGTAGCGCCACCGTTTCACGTCCCATCCCCGGGCTGTGTGGCCGGTTGGAAGCGCGGCCAGTTGCAGCCAGGACACCAGGTTCATGGCCAATGCTGCGATGTTTGCCCAGGCCTGATTGGCATGGAAATCGAAGAACGGCAGCTTCCCCAGCCCGGTGTTCTTCAGGGTTTTGATCCGGTTCTCACACCGTCCGCGGGCCCGGTGCCGGGCATCAAGGGTGGGTCCGTGCCAGCACGGTGAGTTCGTCAAGAATGCCGTGACGCGATGCCCGTCCACATCCAATAGGGTCGCCTGCGCTCCGGGGTGCAGGGGCTCAGCCCGCAGGTAGAGGTTTGTCTCTGCCGGGTAGTCCGTGAGCCCGAGGACGTCGGTGGCGTTAACGACCCACGCGTCGGCGCGTTCGGTGCCGTCCTGGTCGAGCGCGGGCTGCCAATACTGCTTATCGTTGATCCACGCGACCATGCGGGTCTTCATCACCGGGACCGGGTAGGAGACGCTGAACTGCACCCCTAACGAGGTGAGGTAGTGCAGGAACTTCCGGGAAGCCCCGGCACTGTCGGTGCGCACGAGGATTTTCTCACCCATGAGCTTTCCCCGCTGGTCGTAGAAGTCGTCGGGGAGCTGGGCGATGGCCTGGGTGAAGACCTTGATGTGGTCATCCGCGCTGTTGGCCCCGGCATTGCCCGGACGCAGGAGTGCGGCCAGGACCTCCCCGGTCCCGTTGCCCTTCCCGTAGTCGACGCTGGCGATGAAGGGCGCGAACCCATACCCACCCTTGTACGTTCCGACGGCTTTTTCCTTGTCGCTGTGGGAGGTGACGAGTGTGGCGTCCAAGTCCATGATCAGCGGGTCCAGCGCGGTGGCCGTCAACGCCGGGTTCCGGTCCCCGGCAGCTTCCCACGCCCGGGAACGTAACTCCCGCGTCAACGTCGCGAAGCCGTAGCTGAAGAGGTCCGGGTTGGTCACGGTCCGCTCAAAGAACCGCGAGATCGTCGCGTTCGAGGCAACCTTTCCAAAGACCCCGGCGCCGGTCCGCAGGATGTCGAGGTCAGAGACGTGTTCCCCGCCGCCGGCGAGCATGACCGCCAACGAGCCCAGGATCGTGCCGGGCCGATGCCAGGCGCCGGAGGGGACGAACTGGCCCAACCGGTCCTCGCACAAGCCCCGGAATCCGAGTGCGTCAACAAAGGACGTCACCACGTTCAGTCCGGCGTGGGAGACCAGCGACTGCTCCGTCGTGGCAACAGGAAGGGACGGAAAAACTCCGGTAATCTTGGACATCAGAAAGGTGCTTCTTTCAGCCGGTAGAAAAGTGCGTCAACAACACTATTTTCCCAGCTCAGAAGCACCTTTCGTCGCTTTAACACACCCGAGGAACGCCACCTTCATGAAACCACCGGGCTAGCTTGTAGCCCTCCGGGATGTTTCCCATGGTGGCTTCCGGTGGCTCACGATCCGTTGGGGCGGCGGCCGGGGCCGTGGCGAAGGACATCGTACAAACAAACTGCCTTGGCCCAGATAGTGGTGGGCTTTCCGTTTGCATCCGTTTCGACGTGATCAAGAAGGAATTGGCGAAGCTCTTCGAGATCGATCTTTTCGGGAGAAACAGCGGCCAGAATCGCCAAAGTGAGGTGAGGGTCTTCAAGGAGGGCGAGATCTGCGAAGGACGCATAGCCCTCTGCCAGGAGCCTGTTCTTCTTTGAGATGAGGTCAACTGATGTCAGAGTGCTGTGGCTGGTTTTAGCCCTTTGTTCCACTCGTTCATGCAGGCCAGCGCTGGTTAGAAGATTACCGTTGTCGTCTAACCTGTCCGCGTTTTCAAGGTAATAGTAGATAGGAGCGTTGGTACCGCCCATGAGGTGATTTTGAAGCACCTGGGTGGACACCGTCTCCATGGCCTCCGTGTTTCCGAGGAGGTCCCGATTTAGGACCTCGTTGAGAAGATGCATTCTGCTCCACCCGACGAGACCGTTCAGTGCCAGCTTTTGCCTTATTCCGACTCCAATGACAATTTCAATTTTCGAAGGATCAACGTCTTCCGCAATATCTCTGACGAACAGGGAGCCTTTCGACTTACTGGTGGATACCAGGTCGTAGACCTGCTCCTTGACCTGCCGCAGCACCTTGGGTGGCAACCGTCGCTTTAGCCGGCTAAGTGCTGTAAAGACGCCGGTGAAGTCCGAGACCAGTATTGAAATGATCGGGATTTGAAGGCCGTCGAAGGCCAGCAGGGTGCGGCTGAGTGTTGGTGCAACAGCCTGTGGGGTCCACTGAACGAAGATGAGCCGGTCCTGTAGTTTGTGGAGATTTTCGGTGGTCAGGACCTTTGCGATGTTCTGGATAATTTCCTGGATGTTCTTGTCCGAAAGCGAGTACCCCAAAAAGATCACAGGATGTTCGACGAAGATGGTCAGCAGCTTGGCTGCGAGGTATTCGTTACGATCCTTGAAATGTTTGTAGTCCTCGTGCGTTAGCACAAGCGTCTCCGGCTTCGACGCGCTGCCATGGATCATGTAGATCTCACCGACGCCCTGAGGATGGCTGAAGAGGAGCTCATCCTGACCCGCGTAAACGGTGAAATCATCGAAAATTTCGTCGAGCAAGGGGTCGTAGTTAGTGGTTATGACGCCTTCGACAACGGTGGACTTCATAAGCTCCATCTCTTCGAAGAGAGCGCCGTCCTTCGGAATTCTTTCCATGGCTGCCTGCATTCTGCGGGCTACTTCGATTTTCAGGGGCGAGTGCCTGTTTACAGGTTCGGGAAACAGTGCCCTGCTTTCAGCAAATGCATCAGCCTCCCACCATTGATCTCGGAAGCTCTCGGCAATGGCAGAGGCTACTACCGGAAGGTCACCCCCAGAGTCAGCTCGGTACCGTTCGTAAGGCTTGCCGGTGTAGGTCGCAAAATGGCGGAGAAGTGCCTCCCAGTCCTCCGTGCCCAGATAGCGTCTAGACATGCCGCTGCCTACGAAAAGAAAGGGTGCAGTATCGAAGCGAGAAAGGTGTGCGTGAAGTTCATCATCCAGCGGCATGACACGATCTTCCCAGAGAAATCGGGATACCGTGCTGTCCCCGACCCTATGGGGCCCGGTTGCCAGTGTCCGCTCCCGAGCCGGCGGTTCAATACTTGGAACTGCGGTGCAGTGCAGCTTGGGGTTAGGACCATCCTCTTCGGATGTTTGGGGATCCAGGTGGGCGGCCGCGGGTCCTGCCGTCGGGCCAGCCGGGTAGGAGCGTGTTCAGTTGTGTTTCTTTGTCCTGGTCCAGTTCGTTGCGGCGGCATTTCATGCGTTGGATGTGCAGCCACATGCCCAGGAGCCGTTCTTTTTCCGTGTCCGTTCTCTTGTGGCGTGGCCAGTCTTTCCCGGCGGCCATGTAGCCGGTGAGCTCTTGCAGGCGTTGGTGCCAACGGGCTTCGTCTTTGGACGTGCGGGTACGCAGTTCCCAGCCGGGGATTTCCTGCAGGCCGTCGCTGTAGGTGGCGGAGAGGGTGCCGTGGTCATGGTCCTGGCGTCGTCGGAGGAGCCAGGTGGCCAGGGCCCGTTCCCGCGCGGAGGGGGACTTGGACGAGGGGAGCCGGCCTTCGGCTTTATACAGGGCGATGGTGTCGTTGAGGTTTTGTAGCCCCTCCGCGGTGACCCGCGTGGACGGTGTGGGGCGGGCAGCGTTGCGGTGGTCGTCCCTGAGCGAGGGTTCCGTGGCCGCGGCGATGGCCAGGTGGTAGCGGACGGTGCTTTGAGCCGCGCCTGCTGTGGCAGCGATTTGGGTGGTGGTGAGTCCTTGCCGGTACATCTGGACCCACTCAGGGTGCGGTGCCGTCCGCTTCTGCTCGGGCACGCCGGTCAGCTGTCCGTGCGGATGGTGATCAGCTTCGTGCCCTCGGGAATGGCGGCCTCGAGGGCGGCCTTGGCGGCTTCGTAGCTGTCACCGTGTGCGGTGATGTGGTCGATGCTGCCGTCGGCCATATTGTATTGTTCCGGTGATTTCACCTGATCAGCCTAGCTGGCTCTTCGGGTCCCCGGCGGCTTCGCGGCGAAGCCCTCCAAAGCCTGGTGCAGTCGCGGGACGT
Source organism: Pseudarthrobacter sp. AB1 (assembly GCF_014926485.1). Taxonomy (NCBI): domain Bacteria; kingdom Bacillati; phylum Actinomycetota; class Actinomycetes; order Micrococcales; family Micrococcaceae; genus Pseudarthrobacter; species Pseudarthrobacter sp. AB1. Next base: position 17,595 of record NZ_PZKO01000011.1, on the reverse strand, counting down.
GGGGGAGGGAGTCCACCGGCCGCGCCCCGTCCAGGACGGTCGAGGGGGTGATCATCCAGACGGTGAAGTAGTTGTGCGGGACCTTCAGTTCCATCGCGTGCCGGAACAGCGACACCACGGCGGGGTGGAGCTGTCCGGGAAGGAACTGGAATCCAGGGCAGCGCTGGACATCATGATGACTCGTCTAGCAAAGATCGACAGCACCCGGTTGGATTCTGCGGTCGGGCCGTGATCGTTCCCATGTTTGGGGTGCCTTGACGGGACCGGGCACTCGCACGCATTGGGATACATGAACAAGAAGCCCACAGGCGCCGAGCTGCAGGAAGACTCGGAAGGCCCGAAAGGCAGGCCCGTTCCTCTCACATAGCTACCTAGCGAGGTCCGCTGCCGCGGGATACCGAGGTTGTCTATCTGCCTTGCTTGGTGCGTTAGAGCACCGCGTTGGTTCGGGACTCGGTAGTCCCGCTACCCAACGGTTACCCAACGAATACTCAGAAATACTTGGCAAGAAATCGAACACCAAAGAAGGGTGTCTCAGGCGTTCTTCCCTGCAAATGAAAGGCAAATGGCATATGTCGGAAGTTGAGGAGAAGTCTGGCCATCTAATCGTGAGGTCGTGAGATCGAGCCTCCCCACCGCTACAGTTTTCGTGTTCGGGGCCATCTGAAGATTTCTCGTCACTGAGGGACGCGTAGACGTTATGACTGTTAGCTTGGGCTATTGCAACGAACTTCTGATATGCGGCCTGCTTCTGGTTCCGAAGCCACGCTTATGTTTAGTGATTTTACCTAAATTGGATCCCCATAAACTGCCAAGCAGCGCAAAGACAAAGGTAGCCACGGGCACAATCAGCAACCACCACCAGTGGCCCTGCTTGACGAATTCATCCATGCCCTCAACGTACACAGAGACTGCTTGAAGAGTTCTAGGAGGTCGCGGGGCGTTGCGTCGGTGTTTAGACCGCCGGGTGCTTAGAGCCGAGTACAGTTCGAGCTAGACGGCCTGCCAGTTGGCGGACAGGTGGATTTTGTTGCCAATTGCGAATGAGGTTGACCCTGGCCACCTCACGAACAATCGAGACTAAGATCGATGGCAATGACCGATACACAGGTCAATGGCACGTCTGGGGGAGTGGCTGAGCAATGGCGACGGTAGAGCAACAGGTTCGATCAGTAAGTGACGCGATCGACCGCAACATCTTGATGATCACTACAGACCGTGGTTTCCTTTCCCAGAATGTGATGCAGTACCTGCGTGATCTTGTCGAGGGATTGATTGTCTGGACACATCTGCGCGATTCATCCGTTCCGTTCAATTACCAGACTCAGTTTGACTCAGCGCGGGATGCGGCCAAGGCCAACGCGAGATTCAGCATTCTGACTCGGTTTCACTCGCTGCTCCAAATCAGTGCTTCGCACTACACGCTGGAAGGTGATCCTTCAGAACGTCTGATGCTCAAGTACTACGGGTATCTGCTGCAGACTCGCAAAGTCGCCCAAGAGCAGCTGGGAATCGCTATCCTCCAGAACCTTGAGCAGTTCCCCATCGATCAAGACCCGTCACTGCGAGAGTACTATGAGGGGATCGCAGCACGAGTTGAAGCGACAAAGTCGTCCCTGTCGTCCAACAGGCGAGAGCGCTACTACATTCACAGCTCGCGGCCATTCTTTGTCGGGGGCAGGATCTACTACGAAGTCACCTTTACTTTGGCGCACAACCGGACGAGCAAATTTGATCGGGCCATCGGGTTCACCGACATTGATATGACAGACAAGTATGCGGCGAGCCTTGACCTATTGGCCGACGACATCAATGTACTCGGGCAGACGATGCCGATCCTCATCATTCGCGATTGGTCTGTCTCGATCCGTCCCTGCGAGTTTGATAATTTTGCACGGTTTTTTAACCAGTCGATCCGCGTTCAATCAAGCCATGCCGAGTACCGCAACTTGATGCAGTACCTCACGACAACTAGGGGCAATCTCCTCGACTTGGTGGACATGCCGGATGATGCGTACAACGGGATCAGGACGTGGACAGCAAGAAATACGCAGGGCCCGCTACGAATCTTCCCCGCCTTGGACAGCGCTCGGCAGTTGATCCATGCTGATCGGCCAGGTTCTCGTCTCCTGCGGTATCTCTTGCTGGGAATGAATAATCAAGTCATAAAAGACCAGTTCTATTCGGAGCAGAACAGATGGCTTTCGAACCTGCGCGTGACGAGCACCAGTAGTCCCTTCGACACAATGCCGTTCTGCACCTCCCCGGCCCGGCATAATACTCATTTCGCCGACGTTGCGGAGAGCATTGACGCCTCGAATCGGAAGCACGAGCTCTTGGCCCGACGGGTGCGGAACAATGTGGAGCAACACGGCAAGATTTACACGCCGGCAACGGAACTCGAAGACCTCGGCGACGTCGATAGTCTCATCCTGCGCCATAACCAACTGTTGCCGAAGACGGTGCGCCATGCCCCGCGAACACTGGTTCACGCTAATGGACACGTGTTTATCAAAGGTTACGAGGACGACACGGTCTCGATCATCAACAAGCTGCAGGACGTCGCGTCCGAAGGTGTCCTCGATCACGTGACGGATGCGGAAGCGTGGCTTGACGAGAACGCGCAACTGCCGGATTCTGACCCGCAAAAGGTAGATGACCCTTTGAAAGCCGACGCCCTGAGGTCGCTGTTCGAACATTCGAAGGTGGCTCTCGTCTATGGCGCTGCTGGTACCGGCAAGTCGACGATGGTCAACTACATCGCTAACTACTTCACGGACCAGCGCAAGCTCTTCCTTGCCCATACCAACCCGGCAGTAGACAACCTCAAACGACGGGTCAATGCTTCGAACTCGTCCTTCAGCACCATCACGAAGCATGCGAAGGGCGGCTGGTCCGGGGGCTTCCATTACGGCGTGCTCGTCATCGACGAGTGCAGCACCGTGAGCAACGCAGATCTCCTGAAGGTGCTTGAGGGGACTTCATTCGATCTCCTCGTACTCGTTGGTGACGTCTACCAGATCGAATCAATTGAGTTCGGAAACTGGTTCAGTACTATTCGCTCGTATCTGCCGGAAGAATCAGTGTTTGAGCTGAAGCATCCGTACCGCACTACGGACGAGAACCTTCTCATGCTCTGGGACAGAGTGCGGAAGCTCGAAGACAGCATTGAAGAGTCGCTTGCGAAAAACGGGTATTCAAAGGTGCTTGGGGAGACGCTCTTCCATCACCACGGCGATGACGAAATCGTCCTATGCCTGAACTATGACGGTCTCTACGGGATCAACAACATAAATCGGTTCCTACAAACGAGCAACGTAAACCCCTCGGTGGTCTGGAGTGAAGCCGTCTACAAGGTTGCCGATCCGGTTCTGTTCAATGAGTCCGACCGCTTCAGTGGAGTCATCTTCAACAATATGAAGGGCAAGATCGTCAAGATTGATCGCGTACCAGGCCGCATCACGTTCGATGTCGATATCCATCATGAGGTGTCTGGTGACGACGTCCGATGGACTGAGCTTCGCCTCGTTGGGGACTCAATTGTGCAATTCGATGTCTTCGAGCGAGGAAACACAGATGACGATGATGACACGGCGAATACAATCGTGCCCTTCCAGATCGCTTATGCCGTATCTATACACAAGGCCCAGGGCCTTGAGTACGACTCGGTGAAAGTCGTGATCACTGACGCAAACGAGGAGAACATCTCCCATAGCATCTTCTACACCGCGATCACCCGAGCGCGTCAGCAACTTGAAGTGTTTTGGACACCAGAGACGCAGAAGCGGATTCTGGACCGGCTTGAAGTGCGCGAGAACATCAAGGATGAAAGTCTGCTCCGCGTACGGCGGGGCGTACTGCCTGTCGCCAAGCGTCCGAAACTTCAGAAGGCCCGTCGGGTGCCGTAGGGGTAACGCGTTCGACTACGGCCGAACCCTGGGAGGCGTTCATATGGCCCGAGCGTAGCCGGTGTTCCAAGTAGTCGAGTTAGGAGTCAAGCCCAAGCTTGATCGACATGAGCTCGGTGATTTCGGGAATGCCGCTTCCCTCGATCCGGAGCCCTAGCTGGGCGATGAAGTCTGATCCGAAAGTCACTTCGGCCATGTGGTGATTGTGGTCACTGTTGCTGACATAGATCTCTGAGCTGGCGTCTGCCAGAGCTAGATCGGCCTTGAACATATAACCCTCGAACTCAATCTGCCCTTCGATTGTTGCTGTACCGACGACAGTAGGTCCATTGAAGTTCTCATCAAGCTGCCACGTGACTGTGTCAGGGTCTCCTTCGATGTAGGAGACTGTTGCGTTCTGGATCTCGCGGGGGTATGTGTTCCCGATTACCTCAAGACCTGAGCTGTACTCGTAGTTACGGTCCCCGACTTCCTGATACATGACATCCGTGTCGAGGAAATCGATACAAGCCTTTGCCACCAACGTGTCTAGCCTCGCATTGCGGGACCCTACGTGCTTCCTCTGAGTTGGCTCCGGTTCTTCTTCTGCAATTTCATCCTGCGATGTCCCGTAGTCTTCCGGTTTCGATCTGTTGGCGTCACTCCGGTCGTTCAAGAAATCGCTCAGAGTGCCAAGGGTTGGAAGAATCTTGAACTGGCATCCTTCTGGCAGATCCTCGGCAAGGTCGCCGTGCAGTTTGTCCTTTTCCTTCTCACTGGTGGAGAAGTCTTTGTAATTGTTACTCACCAACCAGATTTCAGCGTTCGGCCGTGACAGAGACAGATCAACGATGGTTCTCCAGATGAGGTAATCTCCTGCACCCTCACCGCCGGACTTGAACGGTCTCTTCCGGCTAATCGCTGCTGCGGCCAGATGGTCCGGATCGACACTGGGAACTGGGAGGATGCTGCCACCCACTTCGCTCACGGCTTCCTCGAGGCTGCCCCTCACATACTCCGCGCCCATGTGGATATCTACTAAGCCGTCGAGCTTCGGGAAATCGATAGGATCAAAGGTGGCTTTCGATCTCTCAAGTTCCTGCAAAGTTTTTTGGAACTGCTTGATCTTCTGCTTTGTCTGACTCTGGATGTCAGAGCTTCTCTGTCGGGTCAGTTCCTTCAAGACCACCTCAGGGAAGTACAACTCAACTCTGTCGGCCCTCTGATGTTCGCGAAGCTGTTCCCAGATTTGCCCTTCAAAGGCGATTGCACCGTGAACGGCGTTGGAATCAATTACGGCGAGAAGGGGCTGGGCCCTCAATGGAAGCGTTTCCGTCATGATCTCATTCTGCTTCATCAACCCAGGCGCGCATCTCTCGGAGGGTCTGGGTTGGCGTAGCTGAACGACTGCTTGTACAGCGGCATCGCCCAGTACAGCTCCCGCGCGGCTACCGGAAGGCTCACCGATTCCTTCAAGGACTAACTCTGGTCAGGCGCTTCCGTGGTTCCGCTGGCCTTCTGCCACACTGCCATCTGGCTATCTCCACGGTGCGTGAATCGGTACTGAGTACCCTTGCCGTTCTTGTCGATGCCGCCCTTTGGGAGATCCTGCCAAACGCACCGCCGCATTTGGGCCCCACCTGCCCCGAGAACCCAGTGCTTCCGAGGAGGGCGATGATCACACCAAGGAGGGCCGGCCACGGCCACATCGCGGCGCGCCGTCGTCTTGGCGCCCGGCGTCGAGATCGGGGACCGCCGGCTCCTCCTTTGAATTGGCCAGGCCGCAGATAGGATGAACCCGTGACGGATGAACCGAAGAAGCACCGCTTCCTGACGACCACGCAGGCAGCCGAAGAGTTGAACGTGAGCCCCAACCAAATCCGGGCTCTGCTGAAGACCGGAGAGCTGCGCGCCATCCAGGTCGGCGGCCGGGGCCTGTGGCGCATAGGGGTCAACGACCTCGAGGACTACATCGCTGAAGCCTACCGGCACACCGGTGAGCGCATCGCTGCAGGGGAGCTTGTGGATGATGTGGAGCCCGACGCTGAGTAGCCGTGATTGTTGATTCCGGGCGCGCCTAATATGGCCATCACGAGGGAACGGGGCGTCAAGCGTCCCCTGCGTAGTAGACATGATGGTCGGCGCCGCCGCGTGGGTTGTCGTCCTGACCCTCACGGTTGCAAGCTCAACCACCGGGATTTCGAGAAGCTCACCACCGGGTTTTAGGCAGGATCTTTCATCTCGGTCTCGACAGGGTCAACCCCCGGCGGAAGCCCGGAACGCCAGATACCGCGCATCCCCGCGTCCCACCAGCCGTCCCAGCGCCTCCACTGCCTCAAAATCCGCGGCACCCATATCCGTGGACAGCCAGCGGGCAAGCAGCCCGGCATCGCCACTGGACCGCACAGCCGATCCGAGGGCCAGGTCGAGCTGATCCCGGAGCAGCTGAACGGCCAGGGCGCCCGAGCGGCTGAGCAGGGGAGCCCGGTACGACTCCAGCGCGTCCGCCACCTGTCCCTCGCGAAGCAGCCGCAGCACGCGCCCCGAATCCGAAGATCCAGCCAGGCCCGCAACCAACCGGTAAGGGTTCGACTCCACAGCCTCGCCCAGCATGGAACGGACCCGGAACATCTCGGTACGGATGGCGGCCGTGGTGCCCGCATCACCATAGAGCTCGTAGGCCAGCTCCTCGGCGGACCAGCCCTGGGAGCGTGAATCCAGCAGAGAGAGGATCTCCGCCCGGCGCAGCGTCAGCGGCACCCGGCTGCCGTCCCGGAACACCGCGGCAGGCTTGTCCCCAAGAAGTTCCAGTGACTCAACGGCCGCCACCGGCCGGCGGGCGGCCCGCCGGGACGCGCGAACGGGAACTGACGCACCCAAGGCCGCACCGCCGTCGGGCGTTCCCAACAGCGACTCCGCCACCCGGACCGCGCATCGCACCATGCGCAGCGTGTCCGCGCTGATGGTGTCCAGCGGTCCGGAGACGTCGAGCACGCCCAGCAGCCGGCCCGTGGCCGGGTCCGTGATGGGCGCCGCGGTGCATGCCCACTCGTGGTGGGTGCGGACCAGGTGCTCGGCGGAGAAGAGCTGTACCGGCCGGCCGGTGACCAGCGCCTCGCTGATGGCGTTGGTGCCGATGCCGGCCTCGGACCAGTCGGCCCCTTCGGAGAACTCCAGCCGGTCCGCCCGCCGCAGCACCTCGGGGCTGCCCACCCGCCAGAGGATCTCGCCGCGGGCGTCGGTGAGCACCAGGAGGTGCCGGCCTGAGCTTGAATCGTCGGCCAGCAGGTCGTTCAGCGCCGGCATGACCTGCTGCAGCCGGTGCTCCGGCGCAGCTCCAGGACATCGGACACGTCGTGCAGGTGCCGCGGGCTGTGCTGGTCCGGGCTGATGCCCAGGGCCATGGAGCGGCGCCACGAATCCGCCAGGTCGTTCGGGATCTCCGGGCGCGGGACGCCGGAGATGACCAGTTCGTGGGCGCGGCGCAGGGCGCGCGAGTACTTCGCCGGGTCCGAAAACCTCAGGCCGTAGTCCAAAACAGTGTCCTCCTCACCGGCGGCGTCCTTGCCGGCAGTGCCCGTGTAACGCGGTTGAAACCCCCACTGCGTTGCAATGGTGATGCAGCTCACGCCCGTCCCAGCATATCGCAGGGGATTCCGGCGGGACGGGGCCGCCGGGACCACCAGACACACGGACCATACGACACAAGGGAGTGGACATGACCGAAACACCCACCGCAGCCGCGCAGGCCTGGCTGACGGAACTGGATACCACCCTGCAGCGGCGCGACGTGGACGCCGCGCTGGAGCTTTTTGAGGACGACAGCTACTGGCGCGACTTCGTGGCGTTCACCTGGAACCTCAAGACGCTGGAAGGCAAGGCGGACATCGGGCAGATGCTCGAGGCCACGCTGGACCACGTGCAGCCTTCTGATTGGGTGCTCTCCGAGGACGCCACCGGCGCCGACGGCAGCGTGGAAGCCTGGATCACGTTCGAAACCGCCGCCGCCCGCGGCTACGGCCACCTCCGGCTGCGGAACGGCAAATGCTGGACGCTACTCACCACCATGCAGGAGCTGAAAGGCTTCGAGGAGAAGAAGGGCACCCGCCGCGAGAAGAGCGTGGCGCACGAGATCATCAAGGGCCGCCGCTCCTGGCTGGAACAGAAGGAGGAGCGCGAGGCGCGGCTCGGCTACGAGGAGCAGCCCTACACGGTCATCATCGGCGGCGGGCAGGGCGGTATTGGCCTCGCGGCCCGGCTGCGGCGCCTGGGCGTTCCCACCCTGGTCATCGAGAAGAATGAGAAGCCGGGCGACTCCTGGCGGAACCGCTACAAGTCCCTGCACCTGCACGACCCCGTCTGGTACGACCACATGCCCTACCTGAAGTTCCCCGACGACTGGCCCGTCTTCGCCGCCAAGGACAAGATCGGCGACTGGCTGGAGCACTACACCCTGATCATGGAGCTGAACTACTGGGGCGGCACCGAGTGCGTGGGCGCCGAGTACGACGACGGCACCCAGGAATGGGTGGTTAACGTCGTTCGTGATGGGGTGCCTGTGACCCTGCGCCCCAAGCAACTGGTGTTCGCCCTGGGCGTCTCGGGCTATCCGAACATTCCCGCGTTCGACGGCGCGGGGTCCTTCCTGGGGGAGCAGCGACATTCCTCGCAGCACCCGGGTGGTGGGGACTGGACCGGGAAGAAGGCCGTGGTGATCGGCTCCAACAACTCCGCGCACGATATCTGCGCGGACCTGTGGGAGCACGGCGCCGACGTCACCATGGTGCAGCGGTCCTCCACGCACATCGCCCGGAGCGAGTCGCTGATGGACCTGGCCCTGGGGGACCTGTACTCCGAGAAGGCTTTGGCGGCCGGGGTGACCACGGAGAAGGCTGACCTGCTGTTCGCATCGCTCCCGCTGCGGATCCTGCCCGAGGCGCAGGTGCCTGTGTACCAGGCGATGGCCAAGCGGGATGCCGAGTTCTACTCCCAGCTGGAGGCCGCCGGGTTCGATCTGGACTTCGGCGTGGACGGATCCGGGCTGTTCGTGAAGTACCTGCGGCGCGGCTCCGGCTACTACATCGACGTCGGCGCCTCCCAGCTGATCATCGACGGCCGGGTGCAGCTTCGCTCGGGGGAGGTCTCCAAGATCACCGGCAACGCCGTGGTGCTTGGCGACGGGACCGAGTTGGAGGCCGACCTGATTGTGTACGCCACCGGCTACGGCTCCATGAACGGCTGGCTGGCGGACCTGGTCTCTCCCGAAGTGGCGGACCGGGTGGGCAAGTGCTGGGGCTATGGCTCGGACACCCCGAAGGACCCGTGCCCCTGGGAAGGGGAGCTCCGCAACATGTGGAAGCCCACCAACGTGCCCAACCTCTGGATCCACGGCGGCAACCTGCACCAGAGCAGGCACTACTCCTCGTACCTGGCCCTGCAGCTCAAGGCCCGGATGGAAGGGCTGGAAACGCCGGTGTACGAACTGCAGCCGACGCATCACACGCGCTGAGCCTTTTTCGACTGGAACGCCTACGACGACGGCGCCCACCCGGGTGCGTGCCGCCGTCGTCAGCGGGGAAGCATTGCCGAGTTCCCACGGGCAGCGGTACGCTCTTCGTCCCGGCCGTGCCCCCTGGAAGGATCAATCATGAAAGTCCTGGCCTCAGTCTCGCTGGCGCAGCTGATCCTCCAGGTCATCGGGGCGCGCAAGGCCATCCGGGAGCGGATCCCTTACGACGTTGCCTTCGGACGGGGAAAGCCAGAGAGCGTGGCGCGCGATATGTGGACCATGGGCAGCGGGCTGGCAGCGCCGTGGCATACGCTGGCCGTCCATGCGGCAGGGACCGCTTTGCTGATTGCCAGGCCGCGGCCGTGGGTTAGGCGGGCGGTCGGGTGGCTGGGCGCCCTCTACATCTTTGGCATCCTGTGGGAGCGGATCACGCGGGAGTCGTTCCGTCACCCGGACCGGGAGACCACCCCGTTGATAGCTTCAGGACTGGCACTGTCTGTTGCCATGGCTGTGCTCGGTCTGGGACGTAAGCGTCGCTAGCCGGTTGTCGGGCTTCGGCTTTCGCGCCACCTTGGAGTTTTCAGAAGTGCTGTGCGCAAACGTCAGTACCCTGCTGCATAACCGTTCCCTCTCCGAATGCGGGGTCGTCCTCGCTTCCGGTCCAGATGGCACCGCCCCCAGGGCAGGGCCTCACCTCGAACGCCAGGCCATCACGCTCGGCCCGCAGGTGGCTCCCGTCATCCTTGACCACTTCCCAGCCCGCCTCCGGCAGCGCCGCACGATAGTGCTGCAACACATCGACGTCTCCTGAGAGCACAAACCAGCGGGCACAGCCGCCCACACCACTGATGCCGCCGATGCTGAAATAGCCGATGTGCTCGATGGAATCGAACGCCCGCTGGGACTCACGATCTGCAGTGGCCATGGGCTCATCCGTGCCCTCGATCACGCATTGCGGTGTGGAACCAAATTGCCTCTCGGTCTTCTGCCCCAGCGCCGAGGGGGTGACAGCGAGCATCCCGAGCAGCACGAGGACCGGGATGGCCACGGCCGTCAGCCGCATCCACAGTTGTGGCGAGAGGACCAGACCAAACACCCCAGCCACCGCGACCACGCCGAGTGCCATCCCGGAGGGACCGGCCGTCAACCCCCAGATGAGTCCCTCAAACGCGGTATCAGTGATACCGCCGTATATTCTCATGAATTCGTAGTGGACCAGCACCGCCAGCACCGCCAGTCCTGCCTCAATGACGAGCAGCACCGCAATAGAGACAACTCGGCCGGTCATGGGCATGGCTCATTGTAGGGTCCGTCTGACCTGCTGTACATGGGCCGACGCTCGCGAGAGCTCTTGCCCTTTTCGCAAGATATGTTGCAACCCCTCTTGACGCACTGGGCTTCTTGACGCCACACTTGAATCACCAACCTATCTTGTAACCCATCTTGGAGTTCAAATGTTCATTCCGATCACCGTCCACGTCCCCGAACACCGCGTTGAGGAGTTCTACATCCGATTTGGAGAGTTCATCGCCGACGTCCCTGATCCGGATGCGCCCACCCGGCTGCCGTCGGGGACCGTCCCCGCCTGGGTCGAGACCGACGAAGCTCCCGCTATCGCCGCGACCCTATGGAATAAGATCTCGCCGCAGGGACAAGAAGTTCTCAATCACTTGATCCGGGCGACCGGTGACGAAACCATGCATTTCCTTCCAGGGGAGATCGCCAAGGCGATCTCGCACCCGAAAGGCGCGTCGGGCGTGGCAGGCACTCTCGGTGGTGTGGGGAAGGCCATCCGTCGCGCGGGGCTTCCGATGTACACCACCCCCAAGGGCAAGCCGTGGCACTACATCTGGGGTTGGGACGGTGAACGCTACTCCATGACCCCCGAGGTCGCTCGGCTCTTGCGCACGGCCGCAGGCAACTGACAGCAAAGATCCTTCCGACGAGGACTTGGCGGGAGCGCGATTTAATCAAACCGCAAATAGTTGGGCGTGAGTGTGAATCGATGAGCGAAGTTTGATGCGGAAGGGGAAAGCGTGATCGCAGTTCTGAACGGAGCCGTCGGTACGGCCAAACGCGGGTGCGTCAGATTGCCGTCACTCCCGTTCCGGCCAGCGATCAGGCCGCCCGCGCAGGCTACAGAGTCTCGGGAATCGGGCGTCCCGGGAAGAGGGTAGGCAAAGCGGACCGGCGCGGGGATCTCCTTGAACAGTTCCTTCCGGTCCGCGGGAGGATTCGTGGCCAGCACCATCCCGAGGCAGCCCACCAGGAACTTGCTCTTGCGAGTCAGTACAATCGCTCTCAGGGGTACGACGTCGGCAGCGGAACCTCGATGGCTTCACAGATCGTCGCTGCAGTTGCCGCTCTCGCCTGGAGCTCCCCTGCCGGCACCGGCAACACATCGGTCCGTGAAACAGTCGAATCGACCGCCGACAAAATTCCTGACACTGGCACCCACTGGGCACACGGCCGCGTGAACGCGTGCGATTGCCGTAGCTTGTGTCCGGTAGTTTCCGGTCCTCGAGTCTAGGACTGCATTACGGACAGGTGCCCGGCTCGTGCCGCGATGAGGCACTTGGCCAGGTAGAAGGGCCGGTTCGCGTGCCTGACGTACTGCGTCAGCACGAGGACCGGGTCCGCGGCCCTCAGGTCCAGCAGCTTGGCTGACGCCGGACCCGCCATCAGAACCATAGATTTCGCGGCGAATATTGAGCCGGCCCAACTCAGTAGGGTGGGAGGATTCCCTCAAAGACGTAGTTGCGCTGCACATCGCCGGTAAGGACCACGGCGTTGCGCACATTCGCGTTAACCCAGCCTATGAACGTTTGTGCAGATGCTTCTGGCGATCCTCTGGGCCCAAACACCCGAGTAGAAGCTACTGTCGAGTAACTACGCGGCGATCGAGCGTTTTACCCTTTGGGAGAGCGCCCGGGCTGGCAGCTTTCTTCGCGCACATCTGTGCAGCCAACCCCATATGGACTCCCGGGCTGCATACATTTGAGTACCCCGGCCCAAGCCCTGGTTGACACGAAGAACAAACATCCACGGCCGGCCCCACCCCGCTGACACACAAACAATGAGGTTTCTATGTCACTGCTTACCAAAACCCTGTCCGTCGCCGCGGCGGCCGTCCTTGCCGGCTCCCTGGCCGTGGTTCCCGCCCAGGCGGACGTTGTTGAGATTTCCCCGCCCGGAGCCAACGACTGGTCCTGCAAACCAACCGCCGAGCATCCGTATCCGGTCATCTTGGTCCCAGGAACCTTCGAGAGCATGGTGAAGAACTGGTCCACCCTGTCGCCGTACCTCAAGAGCGCCGGGTACTGCGTTTTCGCCCTGAACTACGGCGAGACGAACGGCGTGCACGCCACCGCGCCGGTGGCCGAGTCCGCGCAGGAACTCGCCCCGTTCGTGGACGCGGTACGTGCTGCCACCGGCGCCAAGAAAGTGAATCTGGTGGGCCACAGCCAGGGCGGCATGATGCCCCGCTACTACATGGGCTTTCTCGGCGGAGCCAAGCACGTCCACCAGCTCATTGGCATCGCACCCTCCAACCATGGCACGGAAGGTGTAATCGTCCCGCCGCCGGGCTTTATCCCGCCTCCGGACTACACCGGCCTGGGCTGTGCGGCCTGCGCCGACCAGCAGGCCGGATCGGCATTCATGCAGCAGCTCAACTCCATCGGCGACACCGTTGCGGGACCGTCCTACACCGTCATCTCCACGGTCTACGACGAGGTGGTCATTCCCTACAACAGCCAGTTCCTCAACGGCCCGGCACGGCAGGTCACCAACATCACCATCCAGGACAAGTGCCCGGCCGATCTCTTCGAACACGACCAGACGCCGAACGACCCCGTGGTGCACCAGATCGTGGCCCACGCACTGGGTAAGACTTCCGGCCCCGCTGATCCGGCCTACCAGCCCCGCTGCATTTAGCAGGGATCAGGCAGGCCGCCCCTCGGCCTGCTCTCAGTCGTCGTTATCCAGAACGACGACGGCGGATTCGTCGCCTCGCAGTGGGCCCCGGGGCGTGGCTGCTCCAAGGAATGGGCTGGATGAATCCCCCTATGGACTGCCCCGTTCCAGGAGGCTTAATCTGGGAGAGGCGGACTAAGGAGACGTCATGAAGCGCTTGCTTATTGGACTATGCACGGCGGCAATGGTGGCCCTGACTGCACCACCAGCCGGAGCCGCTCCCAACAGTTACCACACGATTTCGTCATCGCATGGCTCTGCAGCGGTGGTCGAGACCGTCGGCTGCGAGCGGACCGAAATTTTCGTCTCCTCAATGGTGGCCATGTTCGCTGCCCAGCCCGGTCCCGTCAACAAGCAGGGCCTGACCAGCGTGTTCGTGCGCATCACCGACGTCTGTGCTGCCCCCGGCCGCGGCGTGGTGCTGTTCCAGGCCGACGGCCAGAACCTGGCACCCTTGGAGGTTCGTCCGAGACTGACCGCCGCATCCATCACCACCGAACTGGCCGGCACCGATGGCGACGGCAACCCCGTCACTATCAGCCTCTCGGCGTCGTGGACCGGCACCGGCCCGCTCGAGCATGACACCCTCAGCTCACACGAGAACATCCCAGGTGTGGGCAACGTCAACTCGACCGACAACAATTTGAGGCGTGTTGCCACGGCAACTGTGTCGGTCACAGTCAACGGACTGACGGTGGCGGGCACGGACAGCGAAGCAGTCCTTGAACAGGTGAAGGCACGCTGCATCGAGATTGCCCGCCCGGGTGTGGAGGGGTTCTTCCCGTGCTTTGGGTTCCCGGGGTAGCGGATGCCGGAGGCACGGCGGCAAGCCCTGGTCCCTGGGAGTTGCCGCCGCTGACCGCGACGGCGACGACCAGGATTTCGTTGAACAGATCGCGGAAGACTGGCGTGCTCCAGGGTTGAGCGTGAGAGGACTTCCAGCGGCCCGTTGGGTGTTTGGTCAAGAATATGGAAGCCCATGGATTGCCCCGGTTCGAACTCGACCACCTCCATCGTGCCCTCGATGGGGCCGCCAATCCGTGTGTGCCGGCGCTGATAGCGTGTGCCGATGCCCACAGGTCCGTCCGTGAGCTGTTGAAGCTCCATACGGGGATCCCACCGTGGATGGTTGTGCAAGTGGTTCACTGATAAACCGCGAGGACAAGAACCCGGAAAAACCAGGAGGCTACGTCGGTCCCGACAACACGAGATAGTGCCCGGCCACGGCTGACTGAAGCCCAGCGGCGGGACGGCCAGCAGATGCTGTCCGCCCCGCCGTCGTCGTACGGTATCCCTTGTGGCAGGCTACCCCTTTGGCTGCAGTCCGGGCACCGCGGTTGTCGTTGTAGAACTTCAGGTGCGGGTTCCAGGCCTGGACCGGGTCCGTGGTGGAGCCAGAGCCGTTGCCTGTGGAGGTGTTGGACGTGCAGACCAGTTCCGAGCTGGTCAGATGTGTCGGTACCCGAGGTACTCGGTGACCTCGAGGACGGAGCCGGGCGGAGGAAGCGCGTCCGGGTTCCACGTCTTGCTGGAGATGCCTCCCGTGATGAAGGTGCCGAGATAGTCTGCGTCCAGAAGGAGCGCGCCGTCCGGTGCCAGCACTCGGAGGCCGGTGATGTCCTCACCCCTGCTGCTGACGGGGCCGGGTTGGAACGGCACGCGGCTGGTGCGAAGGATTTTCTCTGCGAGCACCCGGAAATCGACAACAAGTGAGGTGAGACTGCCGTCCGCGGCCAAACCCCAGTAGCACGGGTAGGTCCCGTCGCCGTACCCGCTCGAGACCATGACCGCATCCACCACCTCGCCGGTAAGGCCGAACATTGTGCCCGGTGTCTCCATGAGCCGTTCCACGTGCTCTTGAAACACCGCCTCGATGCGCTGGGCCTGACACTCCACCAGCGACCCGACGTCGAGGAGGGCGACGTTTCCGGCATCGACCCCTACGCCGTGCGTGCCGTCGGTGAACTCGGCGGGGTGCCAGCTGACCGCTGGCGCCTCGGAGAGCAGCAGCCGTAGTGCGTCCGTCACGTCTGCCGCGGCGGCGACTTCGACGGCATACGTCCCCGGCAATATCCGTCGCGCCAAGGGGACGAAGTGTGCGTCAACCGAACCCAAGTCCAAGACCGTGAGCCCCCCCGGAGGCGCAGGTGAGCTTGCAGGTCGGGCAGAATGGCTTCGGGTGTTGCACTCTGCATCAGTGCCTCGGCCCGGGCCGGATCGATCAACGGTGTGCCGGGCGGGTCCAGAAAGGTCGAGAGTTGGGAGATCCGCCAGCCGTCATCGCCTCGCAGCAGATGGTACTCGTAGTAGTAGGTGGTGTTCCCGGCCGTTTGGATGACCGAGCGGACCGTCGCCGTGTCCTCGTCGACCTCGACGTCGGTGATCTGCTCGGCGGACGGGTCGTGCGCGGGACTGGAAGACAGAGTACCTTCCTGGCCGGTGCGGGCTCCCGGTGCGAAATGGGTCGCGACCAGGTCCGCCAACTCGGCCGCCCAGGCTTCGAAGACCCTGTGTGCCGGCAAGGTAGCGCTGGCACATCGGCATGAGAATACCTCGCAGGGTGAAGCGGCGAACGGGATCCCTGCGCTTCACGTCCCTGGCCTGGAAAATCTCGGCGATGATGGTCAGGACCACGGCGAGTATGCCAGGAAGCGCGACCGCCGCCGGCACGCCGTCGAAAATCCCTGTAAAAACGGCAGTCACGGTATTAGGCCGTCCGCCCACAGCTACATTCCCGGAACGCGCATGCGGCGTGTTCGTCGAGGGGGTTCAGGTTCAAGACGAACTGCACTATCTTTTCTCCTATGGCCATGGGCAAGCAACGGTGCTCTGACCCCCTGCAGGAATTTCTACTCAGAAGGAGTGGGAAAGGTCATGAATCAACGAACCAAAATATTCTTTGCTCTCATCGTCGTGCTGCTGATTGCCGGCGGGGCGGCACTTCTTTTCTCCGAAAACACCAAAAGGAGTAGGGCCGGGGAGTACAGTCCACAGATCAACCCTGCCGATTTCACCACCAAAATCACCAATAAAAACTTTGCCCTCCCCGTCGGCAAAAAGATGACCTACGAGACCACCGAGCAGGGAAGCGTCACCGCGAGGATTGAAATCGAGATCCTGCAGGAGACCAAGACCATAGAGGGCGTTGAGACAGTCGTCTACCTGGATAAGGAATATAAGAACGGGCAGCTCGTAGAGGAAACCCGGGATTACTTGGCACAACACAAAAACGGTGACGTGTGGTATTTCGGCGAGGACGTAAACAACTACTGGAATGGGATGTTGCTGGACCACGCCGGCAGCTTTCTCCACGGAAAAGATGGGGCAAAAGCCGGCATCTGGATGAAGGCAGAGCTGCGCGTTGGCGATTCCTATAGGCAGGAATTTTACGTTGGTCATGCAGAAGATATGCGGGACACCGTCGCTACCGGCGAGACCGTGTCCACGAAAACCCGCACCTACACCGACTGCGTCAAGGTTTACGACTGGACGCCGCTCGAAAAGAATTCCCGGGAGCATAAATATCACTGCCCCGAGGTCGGTGCGCTGGTCCTTACCGAGGACCTGCAGACAGGAAGCCGGTCAGAACTCGTGAATGTTGTCCAGCCCTAGCCTTCCAACAGCACATCCTGCCGTCATGCCGCACGACGGAACGTCCGGCCGTTGTGCGCCCGGCCGGACGTTCCGCTGGAACCAGTTGTCGAGCCTACCCCGCGCCACCAGCCCCGGCACCCCGTCCTGGATCGCGAAGGTGGCCTTGGTGGAAACCGGTGCGCCCGGCGTCGTGACGCGATCGAGCACCCGGAAGTCCGCTGTGAGGGCGTCTTTGGTGATCTTCGTGTTTACGTAGCCGCGGTTGTCGTTGTAGAACTTCAGGTGCGGGTTCCAGGCCTGAACCGGGTCGACTGTGGAGCCTGAGCCGTTGCGCCGGCGAGCTGGTCGTCGCGGTACTGCCGGGTGTCCATCATGTGGAAGTTGGCGAGCTGGCCCCATTGGATGGTGCGGTAGATCTTCATATCGAATCCGGCCGGCACGGAGGATGCCCGCAGCGGCATGTTCTCGTAGTAGGCCTGGAATGCGGCGGTTCGGCGCTGCCGGAACCGCTCGGTGGTGTCGTTGAGCTGGTTGGCGTCCTTGTTCTCCGGAACCTCGTCGGCCCAGTTGTTGTCCACCTCGTGGTCATCCCAGACCACCAGCCATGGTGCGATGGCGTGCGCGGCCTGC
>NZ_PZKO01000065.1:0-25791 GCF_014926485.1 Pseudarthrobacter sp. AB1 | reverse complement strand
ACCGGCCTCACCCTTGGAGCGGATCATGGCCGCGCCCTCGTTGATGCGGCGCAGCGCCTCACCGAGGTTGGTAGCGCCACAGACGAACGGTACCGTGAAGTTCCACTTATCGATGTGGTGGACGTAGTCGGCCGGGGTCAGGACCTCGGACTCGTCAATGTAGTCCACGCCCAGAGACTGCAGGACCTGGGCCTCGACGAAGTGGCCGATCCGTGCCTTGGCCATCACCGGGACGGAGACGGCGTCGATGATCTTGTCGATCATGTCCGGGTCCGACATGCGGGACACGCCGCCCTGGGCACGGATATCGGCCGGGACACGTTCCAGGGCCATGACTGCAACGGCACCGGCGTCTTCGGCGATGCGGGCCTGTTCAACGTTGACGACGTCCATGATGACGCCGCCCTTGAGCATCTCAGCCATGCCCCGCTTGACGCGGTTGCTGCCCGTGACGCTGTTCGCGGACGAACCGGCTTCGCTGCTTACATCAGGTGTAGACACAAAAACCCCTATGGGTAGATAGATGATCTTCGCCGGGCGTGAGGGCGGCAAGAAGCCGAAAGTACACGCACCGGGTTGCCGGATACATTGACCGGGCAGTCACAATACTAGTCCCACGCCAGGCGGCGGGCTTAATCAGCCTTAATCCGAAGCCGCGGACTCCGCAAAGGCCTGGCGATGGACGGTGGCTACGCGCTGGATGATGGTGATGAGGCTGGCCAGGGCCAGGAGTCCGAGCGTCACCAGAAGGACCACGGGGGGCAGCCCCAAGCCGGTAAATCCGGTAACCACCAGCACCGAAACCAGTCTCTCTGCGCGCTCGGCGATGCCCACATTCGCCGTGAAACCGAGGGCTTCGGCTTTGGACCGCGCATACGAGACCACCATGCCCAGAACCAGGCAGAGCATGGCTGCGACGGCGATGGCGTAATCGGCGCCCCCGGTGAAGAACCAGATAGCAACGCCTGCGAACAGAGCGCCGTCGGCGACCCTGTCCAGCGTGGAGTCCAGGAAGTTTCCCCAGCGGCCGCCGGCGTCGCGAAGCCGGGCCATTATGCCATCGAGCACGTCCGAGAAGATGAACGCGGTAATGAACAGGGTCCCCCACCAGAGCTGGCCGAGGGGGTAGAAGACCAACGCCCCGACCACCACGCCGGCGGTTCCGATGACCGTCACGGCATCAGGGGAAACACCGATTCTCAGGAGCCAACGCGCAAGCGGAGTGAACAGTGCGGTGAAAAACCCGCGCGCATGCCTATTCAGCATCCGTCTCCCCGGGCCAGGCCTCTGCAACCTGCTGGCGGACTTCATCCAGGGTCTGCGTGATGGCCTTGGTCTGGGCGATGATGGGGAAGAAGTTACCGTCGCCGCCCCAGCGTGGAACGATGTGCTGGTGCAGGTGGGCGGCGATTCCTGCCCCGCCCACCACTCCCTGGTTCATGCCGAGGTTGAACCCGCCCGGGTTCGCCACCTTGCGCAGGACCCGCATGGCTGTCTGGGTGATCTCCGCAAATTCCGAGGTCTCTTCCACCGTGAGGTCGGTGTAGTCCGGGACGTGCCGGTAGGGGCAGACCAGGAGGTGGCCCGGATTGTAGGGAAACAGGTTCAGGACCACGTAACAGGTCTTGCCCCGGTAAACGATAAGCGCTTCCTCGTCAGTCCGGCCCGGACCCACGCAGAAAGGGCAGTCGTTCTCGCTCTTGAACTGGTGCTGGCCGCCCTTGATATAGGCCATCCGGTGCGGAGTCCACAGGCGCTGGAAAGCATCCGGCACGCCCGCGAGATCAAAGTCATCTGTCACGCCGGCATCCTCTGGATATCCTGCGCCTGTGTTCTCCTGCACCGTGTTATATCCGTTTCCGCTAGCTGGTCCGGTTACGGACGGCTTCTGTGATCCGTTTGACGGCCTCGGCAACCGGCACGCCATTGTCCTGGCTCCCGTCACGGAAGCGGAAGGACACCGCGCCGGCCTCTGCGTCGTCGCCGCCGGCGATCAGGACAAACGGGATCTTGTCCTTGCTGGCGGTGCGGATCTTCTTGGGGAACCTGTCCGAGGACGTGTCCACCTCGGCGCGGATGCCTGCCGCCTTGAGCTGGTCAACGACGTCGAACATGTACTCGTTGAACGTTTCGGCCACCGGGATGCCCACCACCTGGACAGGGGAAAGCCACGCAGGGAATGCGCCGGCGTAGTGCTCGGTGAGCACGCCCATGAACCGCTCGATGGAACCGAAGAGCGCACGGTGGATCATCACCGGACGCTGGCGGGTGCCGTCGGCTGCCTGGAACTCCAGCTCGAAGCGTTCCGGGAGGTTGAAGTCCAGCTGGATGGTGGACATCTGCCAGGTGCGGCCCAGCGCGTCCTTGGCCTGGACGGAGATCTTCGGTCCGTAGAAGGCTGCGCCGCCCGGATCCGCAACGAGTTCCAGGCCGGATTCCTCGGCCACCTCGGCAAGTGTCCGGGTGGCTTCTTCCCAGGCTGCGTCCTCGCCGACGTACTTCTCCGGGTCCTTGGTGGACAGCTCCAGGTAGAAGTCGTTCAGACCGTAGTCCTTGAGCAGGTCGAGCACGAACTTCAGGGTCTTGGTGAGCTCGTCCTTCATCTGCTCGCGGGTGCAGTAGATGTGGGCGTCGTCCTGGGTCATGCCACGGACCCGGGTCAGGCCGTGGACCACGCCGGACTTTTCGTACCGGTACACCGAACCGAATTCGAACAGACGGAGGGGCAGTTCACGGTAGGACCGTCCACGCGAGCGGAAGATCAGGTTGTGCATAGGGCAGTTCATCGGCTTCAGGTAGTAGTCCTGGCCGGGCTTGCGCACGGTGCCGTCCTCGTTGAGTTCGGCATCCACGTGCATGGCCGGGAACATGCCCTCCTTGTACCAGTCCAGGTGGCCCGAGACTTCGTACAGGTGGCCCTTGGTGATGTGCGGGGTGTAGACGAACTCGTAGCCGGCGTCGACGTGGCGCTGGCGGGAGTAGTCCTCCATCTCCTTGCGGATGATGCCGCCCTTGGGGTGGAACACCGGCAGGCCGGAGCCCAGCTCGTCAGGGAAGGAGAACAGGTCAAGTTCGACGCCGAGCTTGCGGTGGTCGCGCCGCTCAGCCTCCGCGATGCGCTCCTGGTAGGCCTTCAGCGCGTCCTTGGTGGGCCAGGCGGTGCCGTAGATGCGCTGCAGCTGCTGGTTTTTCTGGTTGCCCAGCCAGTACGCCGAGGAGGACCGGGTCAGGGCGAAGGCGTTGGAGATGAGCTTGGTGTTGGGCAGGTGCGGGCCGCGGCAGAGGTCGCACCAGACGGTGGCGCCCTCTTTGCGCTCAACATTGTCGTAGATCGTGATGTCGCCGGCGCCGACCTCGACGTTGACGCCCTCGCCGGCTTCGGCGGCGTTGTTCTTCTTGCCCAGGAGTTCGAGCTTGTAGGGCTCGTTCTTCATGGCCTCGCGGGCCTCGTCCTCGCTGACCACGCGACGGACGAACTTCTGGTTCTGGTTGACGATCTTGAGCATCATCTTCTCAAGGGTCTTGAGGTCCTCGGGGGTGAACGGTTCGGCGACGTCGAAGTCGAAGTAGAAGCCGTCGGTGATGTACGGTCCGATGCCCAGCTTGGCGTCCGGGCGCAGCTGCTGCACTGCCTGGGCCATCACGTGGGCGGTGGAGTGGCGGAGGACGTCCAGGCCGTCAGGGGAAGCGATGGTGACGCCCTCGATCTCGGCGCCCTCGGGCAGCTCCTGGTCCAGGTCCTTCAGCTCGCCGTTGACGCGGGCAACAACAACATCGCGGCGCTCAAAGAAGAGTTCCGCACCGGTTGTCCCGGTAGTCACCTTGGTCTCTTCGCCATCGACGATTAGGGTGATCTGCTGGGCATCTGACACGGGTGTCTCCTATTCAAAGTTTTAGGCTTCATAGCTTGTGGCATACGGGGACCACAGCCAGCCATCGTCAATGCTATCGGTTTCCCGGGAGGCCGACCAACGGGACCCGCGGCCCCTCAGCCGCCCATTCCGGTAATCGCAAGGCTTCGGCTGATCCCGTCCAGGGGATGCGGTACATCGGTGCTCTCCACGCGATCCGCCGCGAACGGCAAGGATTCCACCCGGCTCAGGTCCCAGGCCATGCTGGCGCTCAGGCTGATTCCCCGGGGACCTGTCCGCCGCGTGGTGCCCCGGATCAGCAGCAGCCTGGTGCCGAACAGCAACAGCCCCGCCTGCTCCTGGGCTTCATGGAAGAACACGGAATCGACGCAGCCGGTGCCGTCATCGATGCTGATGAACACCACCCGCCGGCCGCCACGCATGGGCGGGGTCTGGGTGGCGATCCGGACCCCGGCCACCAGCACCTCGGTGTTGTTGCGCAGGCTCAACAGTTTGTCTGCAGTGGTGACCCCCAGCCGGTCCAGCATGGGCCGGTGGCTGTCCATCAGGTGCCCGCTTACGTCTATGGCCATCAGGTCCAGTTCTGCCCGGACGTTTTCAACCAGGGTGGGCGCGGGAAGCCCGGGTTTGACGTTCCGCAGTTCCACATCCCCCAGCGGCAGGGACAGCTGACCTTCCATGATGTCGAAGCCCTTCCGGGTACCGCCCGCGGCCTGGAGCTGTTGCAGGTGCTGGACGAGGTCCGCGCGGTTGGCGGCGCCGCCCGATTCACGGTGCAGGGAATCAAAGGCACCCAGCTGGGCTAGCCTTTTGATACTTGGCTTGCTCAGCCTGGACCGGGCCCGGAGGTCAGCCAGGGAGTCGTAGGGCTGGCCGGCGACAATCCGCTTGAGCTCGGTCCCGGACAGGCCGTAGATGCCGTTAAGGCTCAGCCTGATCCCCAGCTTCCCGGTATCCGGCCCTGCCGCCACCCGTTCCACCCTGTACTCGGCCTGGCTGCGGTTAATGTCCAGCGGCAGGATGGGAATGCCCAGCCTGCGGGCTTCGGCCACCAGCAGCCGTTTGGGGTACATGCCGGGATCGTGTTCCCACAGCCCCGCCAGGAAAGCCTCGGGGTGGTGCGTCTTGAGCCAGGCGGACTGGTAGGTGGGAACGGCAAATGCCGCACCGTGCGCCTTGCAGAAGCCGAAGCTGCCAAAGGCTTTCAGGGTCCCCCAGACCTTGTCCACCACTTCCGGGGCGTACCCCTTGATCCGGGCCTCCCTGCGGAAGAACTCCTCCACCTTCAGCTCGTGAACCTCGTCGCCGAGCGCCCGGCGAAACTCGTCTGCGCGCGCCAGGCCGCAGCCGGTCATCACGTGGAAGGTTTTCAGGATCTGTTCATGGAAGACAGTGACGCCATGCGTTTCCTGCAGCACGGGTTTCAGGTCGGGGTGCGGGTATACCTCCGGCGCGAAGCCGTGCCTGTGCTCCAGGAAAGGCCGCACCATGTCCGATTTCATCGGGCCCGGCCGGAACAGCGAAATGTCGATGATGAGGTCGTTGAACTCACGCGGCGCCAGCTTGCCGATCAGCTCCCGCTGCCCGGGCGACTCGATCTGGAAGCAGCCCAGGGTGTGGGTACTGCGGATCAGTTCGTAGGTTGCTTCATCATCCAGCGGCACGGCGTTGAGGTCGATGTGCCCGTTCCCGGCGATGTAGTCCGGCCCGGTTCCGTCAGGACCTGCAGGGTGGGCCCCGGCCGCCACCACTTCCGCCTTGGAAGGATGGATCCGGATGACTTCGCGGACGGCAAACGCCATGGCGCTCTGCATCCTGACCCCCAGGACATCAAGCTTGAGCATGCCCATGGGATCCATGTCGTGTTTATCGAACTGGCTCATGGGCAGCCCCAGTCCGCTGGGCTGCACCGGGGTCCGGTCCAGCAGCGTGGCGTCGCCCAGGATCACCCCGCAGGGATGCATGGAGATATGGCGGGGCAGCCGGTCCAGCCGTTCGGTGAGGTCCACCAGCAGGTCAAGCTGCTGGTTTTCGGCGAAGTCCCGCTGTTCCACCCGCCCGGCGAACTCCCGCAGCTCAGGTTTTTCAACCAGTGCCTCACGGAATTTCCTGGCCGAAAAGCGCCACAGCTGCTTGGCGATCTCACCGACGTCGTCATCGTCCATGCCCAGGGCCATCCCGGCGTCGCGGACGGCACCGCGGGCGCGGTACCCGTTCTGCATGCTCATCAGCGTGACGCGCTCGGAACCGAAGCGGTCAAAGATCCGCCGGTATACGTTGTGCCGTTCGGCGCTTTCGACGTCGATGTCGATGTCCGGCAACGTGGCCCGGTCCCGGGACAGGAAGCGTTCGAAGATCAGGTCGTGTTGCAGGGGGTCCACCTGGCTGACATCAATGAGGTAGTTGACCAGGCTTGAAGCCCCGGAACCGCGGGCGGCGGCCCTGACCCCCATGTCCTGGATCATCCGGGAGACCTCCGCGACCGTGAGGAAGTAGGAGGAAAACCCCAGGTTCCTGATGATCCCCAGCTCGTGCTCCAGCCGCGAGCGCATGTCCTTGCGGGCTGAGCCTGATATCCCAGGGAACCGCCTGCTGATCCCGGACTCACAGCGCTGCACCAGTTCATTGTGCGGGTCCTGGCTGATGCCTATGACCGATGCCTCGGGGACTACCGGCTGCTTCCAGCCCATGTCAGTCACCGGGTCGATCCGGCAGAAGTCGGCGAGCGCCTCGGTCTGTGCCATCAGCTGTTTGAGGTCCGCCGCGCCATACCCTGCGGCGCGGATGATTTCCTTGCCGAGCTGAAGCATCTGCGCAGAGGATTTGAGCCAGGCCTGCCCGTTGGGCTGGAGCAGCGGTTCGGCCGCGAGTTCGGGGAGGGACTTCAGGGTCCGGGCGGAGTCGAGCACGTCTGCCGTGGCGGCACCGTCCTCTGCGCAGTAGCGGACCGCGTTGGTGAGCACGGCCGGTACATGGTGTTCTTCCGCAAGCTTGAGCATACGTACCGCATGGGCGGTGCTCAGGTGCGCCCCGGGGGCAGTGAGCTGGGAAACGACTTCCGCCACCAGGGTTTTTGCGGGCATGGCGTCCAGCCAGCCTTTGAAAAGGGTGCGCGGACGGAGGTAGCGCCGGCCGCTCATGGCCCGTCCGACGTCGGAATCCGGGCCGATCAGTACTGTCAGGACCGGTTTCAGGGTTTTGGGGTCGAGCGTGCGGGAGGCGAGTTCGGCGCGGGTGACAGCCACCGGTACCGCTCCCCCGGCTTTGCCGGAGGTGCGGGCATGGGCATCGGACACCAGCCGGCACAGGGCCCGGTAGCCCGCCCCGTTGTTGTTGCCCCGGGCGAGCACCACCACCCTGCCGGCGAGCTGGGTGCGGTGGTCGCCGTCGTCGTCAAAAACCGCAAGGTCCACACCCACGATGGGGTCGATGCCGGCGGCCATGCAGGCTTTGAGGTGTTTGATGGTGCCGTACAGGCCGTCCCGGTCCGTGCAGGCGAGCGCGGTTGCGCCGTCCGCGGCGACAACCTGGGCCAGTTCGTCGGGCCACGCCACGCCATAGTGTGCGCTGAAGGCCGTGGAAACGTGAAGGTGGGAGAAGCTCATGCCGTTTGGGGCCGGAGTGCGTCGTGGATCCGCAGGATCCTCCAGCGGCCGCTGCCGACATGCCTGCTCAGGTCCAGGGTAAGCGGCTCTCCTGCATCCCGAGGGCCGGCACTCTGCGGGTCCGCCTGTACTTGGACGCGCCAGATTTCGTGGTCCACCAGCCCCGGCCCGCTGCCGAGGGGCGCACGGCGTTCCTCGGCCCACCACTGCCGGCGTTCGTACCACCGGACAGGCTCGGCGCACACGGCGTAGTGCCGCCCGGCCCACTGGAGTTTCAGCGGCTGGCCCGCGGGGGTGCAGACGACGTCCACGGACTCGCTGAACATACCCATGGGCGCCTCCCGGAACTGAACGGAGCTGATGCAAGATGCTGATGCAACAGCATTTATTCGAACACATATTCGAATAAATCCAGTCTACGACGGCGCTCCGACAAAACCTAGACAGGGGTGGACGGACGGGCAGCAGGAGGGCAGGATTGTGGCATGAGCACCCATGACGCACTCCTCAAGCACGTAAGCATCAAGGCCCAGGACGAAAAGCTCGTGGCAACCTTCGATATCGACGGCAACATACCGGGGGCAGGTGCGTACGTAGTGGGACTGGTGGCGGCGAGCCCTGATTACTCATCACAAAGACGGTTGGGCATTGAGTTCATGAACGGGGAGGCCATTGCCTTCTACTCGTTCAGCCATGACCAGAGCGCCGAGGAAAACTATGATCTTGCCGGTGTGACACACTCGGGCAACACCATCACGGGCAACTTCCCCGTCGCGGCCGTCCATGGCCTGGGCAAGGGACACGTCATGTCGGCCTTCAGCGAGGCCGACGGCCGGGAATTCCAGTCGGGCGTCGCCGTCGACGAAGCGCTCTAGGAAGCACGGCACTCCAGGAAACACCGGGCAGGTGCTGCCGGACCCGTGTCCGGACAGCACCTGCGGCGGCGTCAGTTGGTCTCTTTGTGGACCTTCATTTCGAGTTCGATAAACCCTGAGATCATGGCCCGGTAGGTTGATTCCACGATGTCCGGATCGATGTCCTTCTTTTCCGCGGCGGACCGTACATGCTCAATCACCCGTTCCACCCGGCCGGGGGCACGGACTTCAGCGTCGTCCCCCTTCAGGGTTCCGGCGATCCGTATCAGGCGTTCCCGCCGCGCAATGAGCGTGACAATCTGCTCATCAACTTCGTCGACCGCAATCCGAACGGCTGCGAGCTGTTCCTTGTCGGCCAAAGCATCCCGATCGTTTCCTTGAATTGTTGCCATCTTCTGACAGTATCGAAGCATGCAGCCCAGAGTCGACTTCATCTCACTAGGCGTTCGCAGTGTTGACGCCTCCCGCCGGTTCTACGCCGAAGGCCTCGGCTGGCCTGTCCACCGCGAGTTCCCCGGCGATGTGGTGTTCATCCAGGTCAACCACGGCCTCATCCTTTCCCTGTGGGATGCCGCGCAGATGCACGCCGAGGCCGGCGTAGGCGCTCCTGGCCCGGTCCCCTGCATCACACTCAGCCACAACCTGCCCAGCACCGAGGCGGTTGACCGGGTCATGGCGGAGGCGGCCTCGGCCGGGGCCACCATCGTCGCCGCGCCGGTCACCCAGCCCTGGGGCGGGTACAGCGGCTATTTCGCCGATCCGGACGGCTTCCGCTGGGAAATTGCCTATAACCCGACCTGGACAGTGGACGACGGCGGCCAGGTCAGCGTTTAGGGGCCGGGCACCTCTGCCGTCAGCCGGGTCAGCGAACGGACCACCTCAGAACAGCGCCTCCACCGGCCGGATGAGCTCCGGGGAGTTGTTGCGTACGTTGCCCACCTCGGTGCCCACGGAATCCACGTGCCAGTCTGCGGCGACGTCCTTCACGTGGGCCCGGACCAGGTCCACGAGGAAGGCGGCGTCGTCGATCTGCGGATCAAGCCAGGACGCCATCGTGGCCCGGTCCATCGGCAGCGGCACGCGGTCATGCAAGGCAGTCAGCTTGCCGAAGATTGTCGACTCAGCACCGGGCGGCGGGGTGTCTGCCGTCAGGATGGATGTGGAGAGCACCCACCGGCCGGGGTCACCCTCGGCCGTGGACGGATCCTTCCACCACTCGTACAGGCCCGCGAACACCAGCCCGCTGCCTTTGCCCGGATGGACGTAGTAGGGCTGCTTGGCTTTGCCGGTGCCCTGCTTCCATTCGTAGTACCCGTCCGCCGGGACAGCGCAGCGACGTGACTTCACGGCTTTGCGGAAGGCCGGCTTCTCGAGCACAGTCTCGCTGCGCGCGTTAATCATCTTGGGGCCGATGCCCGGATCCTTCGCCCAGGACGGCACCAGGCCCCAGCGGGCCACGTGGAGCTGCCTCACGGGGCCGTCGTCGATCAGCCGTTCCAGGACGATCGGGACAGCGTCGGTTGGCGCCACGTTCCATGACGGGGGAAGGTGCACCTCCTCCTCCAGCTGGGCATCAAAGTCGGCCAGCAAATCGCCCACGGCCCGTGCCATCACATAGCGTCCACACATGGCTCCAGCATGCCATCAGCGTTATCTACTGTCATCCGGCACGGTGTTCGCCGGGCCGGCTCGGGGAATAGCCCGCCCCGGGATACCGTTGACGGGAAAGAACCCCCTCAACGATTTCAGGAGAGCTCCGTGGACTTTACCCCCGAGAACGGCACCATCACCATGTTTTCCACCACCTGGTGCGGCTACTGCAACCGGCTGAAGAAGCAGCTGGACGCGCAGGGCATTGGCTACACGGAAATCAACATCGAAGAGGTGGAGGGCACCGCCGAACTCGTGGAGCAGCTCAACGGCGGCAACCAGACCGTCCCCACCGTGCTCTTCCCCGACGGCACCGCCGCCACCAACCCCTCAGTTGCCGAGGTAAAGAGCCGTCTCGCAGCCTGAGTCCGGCAGCTCATGTGGTAGACAGAACGGGACCAACTTCAGGGTTGGTCCCGTTTTTGTCTATCTGCATTGAGGGAGCCTTCCGTGGTCCATAAAGTCAAAGGTGTCGTAGCCCGCTCCAAGGGCGCCCCGGTCACTCTGGAGACCGTCCTGGTCCCGGATCCGGGTCCGGGCGAGGCCCTGGTGGACATCATCACCAGCGGTGTTTGCCATACCGATCTGCACTACAAACTGGGCGGCATCAGCGATGACTTCCCGTTCCTCCTGGGCCACGAGGCCACCGGCGTGGTCAGCGCCGTGGGCCCCGACGTCACCAACGTCGTACCGGGCGACCGCGTGGTCCTGAACTGGCGGGCCGTCTGCGGCAACTGCCGTGCGTGCAACCGCGGCCAGGCCCAGTACTGCTTCAACACCCATAACGCCACCCAGAAGATGACGCTCGAGGACGGCACGGAACTGTCCGCCGCCCTGGGCATCGGCGCGTTCATCGAAAAGACCCTGGTGGCGGCCGGCCAGTGCACCAAGGTGGATCCCGACGCCGATGCTGCCGCCATCGGCCTGCTCGGCTGCGGCGTGATGGCCGGGCTGGGCGCCGCGATCAACACCGGCGGCGTCAAGCGCGGTGACACCGTCGCCGTCATCGGCTGCGGCGGTGTGGGCGTGGCTGCCATCGCAGGCGCGGCGCTCGCCGGGGCCACTGCCATCATCGCCGTCGACATCGACGCGAAAAAGCTGGAGCGCGCGAAGGAACTCGGCGCCACCCACACCGTGGACTCCTCGGATTCCGACCCGGTGGAGAAGATCCGGGAACTCACCGGCGGCTTCGGCGCAGACGTGGTGATTGACGCCGTCGGCCGTCCTGAAACGTACAAGCAGGCGTTCTATGCCCGCGACCTCGCCGGCACCGTGGTACTGGTAGGCGTCCCGACGCCGGAGATGACACTGGAACTGCCGCTCCTGGACGTTTTCGGCCGCGGCGGGTCGCTGAAGTCCTCCTGGTACGGCGACTGCCTGCCGTCCCGGGACTTCCCCATGCTGATCAGCCTCTACCAGCAGGGCAAGCTGGATCTGGATGCCTTCGTGACCGAGCGGATCACCATCGACCAGGTGGAGGAAGCGTTCGAGAAGATGCACTCCGGTTCCGTGCTGCGTTCTGTGGTGGAACTGTGAGCGTCAGGATCGAGCACCTCGTCACATCCGGAACGTTCTCGCTCGACGGCGGCACCTGGGATGTGGACAACAACGTCTGGATCGTGGGTAACGGGGAGGAATGCGTGGTCATCGATCCCGCGCACGACGCCAAGGCCGTAGCCGCCGCCGTCGGTGGCCGGAAGCTCAAGGCGATCCTGCTGACCCATGGCCACGACGACCACATCCGGTCGGTAGCTGACTTCTGGGACCTCGTCCAGGCACCGATCCACCTTCACCAGGACGACTGGATGCTGTGGCGGAACGTCTACCCGGATGTGGAACCCGATGTCGCCATCAAGCACGGCGACGTCATCGAGGTGGCGGGGGCCAGCCTGACGGCCCTGCACACCCCCGGGCACTCGCCCGGCTCGGTGTCCTTCCACCTCGCTGACGGGCCCGACGGCGAGGGCTCACTCTTCAGCGGCGACACCCTGTTCCAGGGTGGCCCGGGCGCCACGGGCAGGTCCTACAGCGACTTCCCCACCATCATCGAGTCGATCCGGACGTGGCTGCTTCCCCTGCCGGCCGAGACGGTGGTCCGGACCGGGCACGGTGACAGCACCACCATCGGAGCCGAAGCCCCGCATCTGGACGAGTGGATCGCACGGGGTCACTAGGGGCCCTGAGACGGACCGCCCCGCAAGCGCGGGCTACGTCTCCCTGGTGTCCAAACCTGCATAGCTGCTGAAGTCGGCGTGCCGGAGGGAAGCGTGGCCCGCGTACGCGGCTATAACGGCGTCCTGGACATCCTGGACCGTCAGCCCGGGCACGAGGTCGTTGGCCGCGCCGGCGGTGGCCGGGTCCCAGTCCAGGCCCAAGGCGGCATAGCTGTCCGTCAGGACGCTGCGGATGGGGGCGGAGTTTTCCACCACGATCACGGAACTGAACAGCCACCCGCCGCTCACCACGCGTTGGGCTGTTCCGACGAGTTTGATCCGGCGCGCCGGATCGGCCGGGTCGGTTCCGTGAACGCTGAACTCGCCCGGGCAGTACTCCCCCGGAATTTCGCCGACTGCGGCCTGCACACCGGCGTTCCGTAAGGACTGCGCCAGCAGCTCACCAAAGAATCCGAACCGGGCCTTGGAGCCGGCAATGGCATCGGTGTGGGGCATCACGTGGTCCACCACCAGCGTGCCCTCGTGGTAAGCGGCGGCGCGGCCGCCGGCCTTCCGCACCAGGGGTTCAAATCCGTGCTCCCGGCACGCCTGGGCGGCCGCGTCGAAGCCGGGCAGGCGGG
Source organism: Pseudarthrobacter sp. AB1 (assembly GCF_014926485.1). NCBI lineage: Bacteria > Bacillati > Actinomycetota > Actinomycetes > Micrococcales > Micrococcaceae > Pseudarthrobacter > Pseudarthrobacter sp. AB1. Next base: position 12,995 of record NZ_PZKO01000065.1, on the reverse strand, counting down.
TATCCCGCTGTCCGAACGCAACAGTGGGTGCGGGCCGGTACAGCCGGAGTGTGGGACCGATCCTGCCGGTCTTGGCCTGGGTCAGCAGTTCGAGGCCGAATTCCAGGTCACGTGCGGCGCCGAGGGAATGATCCTGCCGCACCACGGTGAGGGTCCGGAGTCCCGCTTCGGCGTCCTGCATGTTGCTAAGCTCCCTTATGGTCATATTGCAATTCCTTGTTGTCGCGGCTGCGTTCGCGGTCATCGACGCCGTCTGGCTCAAGCTCATGAACCCGTTTTACCGCAGCCACATCGGTGACCTGCTCGCGGACAAGCCACACTTAGGTTACGCCGTGGCTTTCTATGTCATGTACATAGCGGGGATTGTCTTCTTTGCGCTGCGGCCGGCGCTCGACGGCGGCAGCTGGCTGACCGCCGTCGGCTACGGGGCCGCGTTGGGCGCCTTTGCCTACGCGACGTACGACCTCACGAATGCCGCCACGCTTAAGACGTGGCCACTGCAGCTTATTGTCGTGGACATCCTGTGGGGTGCCGCCCTGACGGGGCTGTCCACCCTCGCCGGCTGGCTGGTGTTCCGTTCCACCTGACATCCAACGGATTAATACTGCACCGTCCCGCATCGGTGGCTAAACTCAGGAACTGGGCCCACCCGCTACTCCTCAGAAGAGGTAATCCACTGATACGCGTCATTAGCTACAACTTACGTAAGCACAAGGCCAGCGGGGAGCTGGTCGCCTTGGCACAGGACTTCGGCGTTGATGCCCTGTGCCTGCAGGAATGTGACACCACTGACCTGCCGGACACGCTGGGTCAATTGCAACTGGCCGATTCCACGAAAGGCAACCGGCTGGGGCTGGCCATCTACTACCGGCCGGACCGGTTCACCGCCCACGGCACCAAAACCTTCGCGCTCAAGAAGTCCCTTCATGACATGGTTCTGGCGCCCGCCCATGAGCGCCTGATCGGCACTCGCGTGCGGGACAACGAGACCGATCACGAACTGGTCATCGCGTCTTTCCACGCTGCACCGCTGACCGCCACCAACTCGCTGCGGCGCAACCAGATCCATGCTGCCCACGCGGAACTGCTGGGCATGGGCACCGGCCTGATGACCCTGATGGTAGGGGACTTCAACTACCCCTTCTTCACGAAGAACCTCAACGAACACATGAAGAACACGGGGTACGAACTATCCCTCAGTGATCGCCGGACCTACACGCGCTACAAGGTGTTCAAGGGCCACTTCGACTTTGCCACGTCCCTGGGCCTGAACATCGAGAACGTGGAAACCCTGCCCCGCGGCGCCTCCGACCACCTGCCCATCCTGGTGACCGCCGAATACGGTCAGGACTCGACGCCGTTCCAGGAGCCCCCGGCGTCCTGAGGCCCGCCGGGAAGCGTCCAGCAGAAATCAACGCCTGGCAACTGTGCATCAGGTCCTGCGAAGCGTGAGGATCTGTTCGGCGCGGCCGAAGGGGCCCTGGAGATCGTGCAGGACGGTGGACGTGAGGCCAATACCGTCAGATCCGAAGGAGACGGCGTTGTCCAGGCCCAGCCATTCGCCCCCGGGCCTGCGGTACATGTGGATCTGCAGGTCCAGGTTGGGGAAGGCATAGCTGTCTGTACCCGGCGGGACCCTGGCCGCGATTCCGTTGGCTGTGTCAACGAGGCCCATCAGGCCGGCCAGGTCGCCGCTGTCGGCCTTGTCGGTGAGAGGGTGCCGGGTGCGGAGCCAGACGATCCCCGCGCCGGGCCGGTGGCCCTCTGCCACACGCATCTCCAGGGACCGGATGTAGCCGCCGGGCCAGGTGGCAGGGCCGTCGAGCGGTTTGCATTCATCGGGCGCCGGAATGGCGGTGTCCTCGACGGCGGCAACCGCGGCTGTGTCGCTGATGATCATCCGCCATGCGGTGGCACGGATGGCCACGCGGCCGTTGGCAATCAGTTCGGCCTGCAGGAGCTCGATGGTCCGGCCGGGGCGCAGGGTGGTGGTTTCGATGTGGAAACCGCCCCCGGGGATCAGGCCCAGGATCTCGTAGCTCAGCCGGGCCATCCGCATGTCGTCGCGGGGTTCATGGCGCTCCAGACTGTCCGCCATCAGGCCGGAAGCCGGCGCCATGTGCTGTTCGTGCTCGTTCCAGGCCCCCTGGGCGTGGATGGTGGAGCGGAATCGGCCATCGCCGAACGCCTGATAATAGAAATCGCCATCGGCCAGTTCCGGGAGTGCAGCAGTCAACATTGACCCTTTCGCTTGTCCTTGTGGGGCTCAGCCCACCCTGTCCGCTGGGCAGAAAGCTCCAGCATGCGTGTCCGCAGATCCGGCCAGGATGCTGCGAAACCGGGATGGAGCTCCTTCAGGTCCACCGCATCCACCGGAACCCACTGGAGTTCGAGACTTTCCGGATCGCTGATCACGGGCTCGAAAGGCGCGGTCACCAGCACTATGACGGTGGTGTAGGACCAGTAGCCAATGTCCAGCACGGAGGTGAAGAGGACGCTCACGTCCGCGGCCGGCACCGCAGCTTCCTCGTGCGCCTCGCGGAGGGCCCCGGTGACGGCGTCCTCACCCTCGTGCAATGCTCCGCCGGGCAGTCCCCAGGTACCACCGTTGTGGCTCCACAGCGCGCGGTGCTGCAGCAGGACGCCCTTGCCGGGGTCATAGGCCAGGACGCCGGCGGCACCGAACCTGCCCCAGAACTTGCCGCGGCCGCCCTCCACCCAGGCGTCACCGGGGTCCCGCGGTCCGGTCCGGACCGGCGGAAACGTGAGGTTCGCGTCAGGGGACGTGGCAGCCAAGGAGTGATCCATTCCACCAGTCTGACAGGTGCCCGCTGGCCCGGACGCGCAGCCCCCGTCGCGTCAGCCTGTTTGTCCCCCGTGACCGCGCTCGACGGCGAAATCACCACCGGGGTACATAACCGTTTCGTGTCCGTCGTCGAAGCGGACCAGATAGGGCGGATGACCTTCCTGACCGCGGACTTCAACGATTACCCCGTGCCGGTCCGACGATCCGACGGTCCTCCCCCGGACGATGATCCTGTCACCCTGCGCTGCCTCCATGGCAATCACCTCCAAGGCCCAGAGTACGGCTGATGGGGATCAGGGAACAGTGGTCAGCCCCGTGCCCGGTTGCGCTTCCCGGAAATGGACGGCAGGTCAGTTCCCTGGGAAGGGATGAGCCGGGCTGCGCGACGGAGTGCGTCGTCGGGGTCCTGGTGCCAGCGGGTGATGACGACGTCGGCGCGCTGTCGGTCGCTTCCGCCCAGACCCTGCAGCAACGGACCCACAACGTCGGCAATCAGGGCGTCCACCAGTTCACCGTTCTGCGCGGTTCTGATGAAGCCCTCCAGCCGGGTCAGGTCAGAGTGGCGGAGGAGGGAAACCCGGGACTGCAGCAACACAACGGCGGCGAGCCGCCGCTCATAGATCGGCAGCCTGCCTGGACCGGGCCGGCACCAGAGCAGTGACGCTAAAGCGGTCACGTCGTCATGGCCAAGGTCCTTGAACTTTGTGCCGGCGTCGCGGACAGTGCCGCGGACGGCTCCCACGGACGATCCGTAGGACCCCAGCGCCCCACCCACCCGGGACTCCACGTCCTCAGCCCGGTACCAGGCGCCCTCGTTCTGCAGGGTGGCGTCGATGAAGCCGGCAGCCTCCGGCACGCGCTCGTTCACGGCCCCGCTACCGTCCATGCCGGCCGGTCGCGGCGTGGAGTATGCAAAACGGCGTCGACGGGCGGGCTTCGAGCCGTCCCTCGGCGATGGGGTCCCCGCACACGGCGCACGTCCCGTAGGTGCCGGCCGCAATCCGCGCCAGCGCCGCATCCACCTGCTCAAGGCCAGAGCTGCTCTGCTGCAGGAGCGCCGATGCCTGCGAGAGCTCGAACGCAATGGTGGCGCCCTCGGGGTCGTGCTCGTCGTCCACGTTGGAATCCTGGCGGGCGGCGTTGGCGGAGGAGATATCGGCGCGGAGGGCGGGAAGAAGCACGAGCTTCCGGGTGCGCTCTTCTTCCAGCAGGGCCCTGAACCGTTCAAAATCGGGCATGGGAAAAGCCTAATGGTTTAGGTCTCGACAAGCGCGGCCCGCCGGAGGATGCTGGCAATCGTAAGCGCCTCAGATGCCGTCTGGCAGCCAGGGACAGACAGCTGATGGACACAAACTCCACAGAGAAAGTCTGCGCGTCATGCCTACAAACATCGTCACCAAGCTGGCCGTCAAGTCCCACAACACTCCGGACGAGAAGCGCCGTCCGGACAAAACCGAAGTGGACGTCGTCAACCTGGGCGACTACACCGTTGGCCGGATGACGTTCAGTCCCGGCTGGCGCTGGTCGGACTGCATCAAGCCGGTGGTACAGACCGAGACCTGCCAGAACAACCACATCGGATTCTGCATTTCCGGCTCCATCCACGTCGAGACCACCGATGGCAACCGGATCACCATCAGCGCCGGTGACTCCTATACCATTCCGCCAGGGCATGACGCCTGGGTGGACGGCGATGAACCCTTCGTCGGCATTGAATTCCTCAGCGCCGCGGAATACGCCAAAGCCCCGGAAACGTGACCCGGCTGCCGACCCGGACCAGGTCAGTACCAGTTCTTGGCCACGGAATGGTTCCACGCGCCGCAAGGTGACCCGTAGCGGTCCGCGATGTAGGACAGCCCCCAATTGACCTGGGTCCGGTAACTGGTCAGCCAGTCGCTGCCGGCCGTACCGTACTTACTGGCCGGCAGTGCCTGGGCGATCCCGTATGCCCCCGAGTAGGGGTTGGTGGCGGTCGTCAGCCAGTTGGACTCCTTGGTCCACAGTGACGCCAGGCATTGAAACTGGTCCTGGCCCCAGCCGTAAGCTCCCAGCTGACCGGACGCGTAGTTCTTCGCGCCGGCGGGGTCGTTCACAGCGCCGCCCGGCACGGAAGGCACGACGACGACGGGCGGAGGGGGCGGAGTCGGACTCGGCACAGGGGCGGGGGCGGGGGCGGGCACTCCCGGTACTGCAGGCGGGGCCGGAGCCGGTTTCTGCGCAGCGGCGAGGGCCGCCGCCTTGGCTGCCGCCTCCGCCTGTTGGCGTGCCTGTTCCTGCGCCGCGGCCCGTTTGGCGGCCTGCGCCGTTTCGTATGCGGCCAAGGCCGCCTGGCCCTGCCGGAACTCACCCTCCACCGTAGCGGTGGTGCCCTTGAGGGAGGCCAGCTGCGCTGTCAGTTCCTGGCCGTGCTCTTGCTGCTCCGCAATCTGCCGGGACATGGCCTGCTGGGCCGACTGCGCGGCGTCGAGCTTGGTTCTGGCCTCCCCCGACAGGCGCCCGCGTTCGGCCCTGGCTGCCTGCTCCTGATCGGCCAGTGCGCGGGAAATGCGTTCTGCGGCTGCGGATTTGTTCACCAGGGCGGCTGTCTTATCACTGACGATCTGGACGATGTTCAGGCCTTGAATGCTGTTGTTCTGCACGGCCTCGAGGGCAACAAAGAAACCCATGTTGGTGCCACCGGTCTTGTACGACTGGGCCGCCAGTGCACCGATTTCTTTTTTGTACTGTCCCAGCTCGGCCGCGGCGCGTGCGGTCTGGGCGGTGAGGGCATCCACCGTGGAAGTGGCAGCCTGAAGCGCCGCTTCGGCCAACGCGTACTCAGCGGCGGACGTTACGGCCGTATTGCCCAGCGCCTCGCCTTCGGCCTGGAGCCCGCCCAGAAGCGTGTCGATCCTGGTGACTTCTGCCGCCTTGCCGGCCTCGCTTTGCTTGGCGTTCTGCACGTCCTGCCATGAGGGATAGCCGCCCGGCGGCGCGTCGTCGGCGGCATGTGACGGAAGCAGCGCAGCCGACCCCACCAGGGCGACCGCCAGCATGCACGCGAGGGCGGGCAGCCGCATTCTTTGAACAATCCGGGACATAGTTGGTGAGCTTACCGGGCATATAGGGCTTGCGGGGACTGACCTGCCACATCGTTACCGAGGCGACAGTCCGCAGGAAGGCCGATCCGGCCGCGTATGTCTTCAGGTCCCGCAGAAGGTCCGGTAGTTCCCGAAGTCTTCAGGGGCGGGGCCGGCGTAGCGTTCCAGCCCGGGGCGCTGCGTGTACGGTTCAGCCACGACGGCCATCAGGCGGTTGAAGACGGCCAGGTCGCCGGCGGTAGCAGCGTCAAGAGCTTCTTCGACCAGGTGGTTCCTGGGGATGTAGACGGGGTTGACGCGGCCCATCAGGTCCGCGTCCGGCGCCAGGGCCAGCCACCGCTCGGCCCAGGTGTCGAAGGCTTCGGGGTCCGCAAACATGGCCCGGGAAGTTTCGGGGGTGCCGCGGGCTGCCGAGACGAGGCTCCGGAAGAAGGAGGTGTAGTCCACTTCGGCTTCCTGAAGCAGCGCAAGCACGCCGTCTACCAGCGGCGACGCGACGTCGCCGGGCGTGTCCGCGCGCAGCCCAAGCTTGGATTTCATGCCGGCTGACCAGGCCGCGCTGTACAGCGTGCGGAAAGCGCCGAGGGACTCCACGGCGAGCGCCACGGCCTGGTCCTGGTCTTCATGGAGCAGGGGCAGGAGAGCTTCGGCGAGCCGGGTGAGGTTCCATTCGGCAATGATCGGCTGGTTGCCGTAGGCGTAGCGTCCGTCCGCGTCGATGGAGCTGTAGACCGCGCCGGGATTGAAGGCGTCCATAAATGCACACGGACCGTAGTCGATGGTCTCACCGGAGATGGTCATGTTATCGGTGTTCATCACGCCGTGGACGAAGCCCACCAGCATCCATTGCGCCACAAGGGATGCCTGGGCGGCTATGACGGCGTCAAAGAACGCGAGATACGGCTTATCGGCGAGCGCGGCGTCCGGGTAATGGCGGCTGATGGCATGATCGGCCAGGCGGCGGAGTAGTCCGGTGTCGCCATTGACGCGGGCGAACTGGAAGCTGCCCACGCGAAGGTGACTGCTCGCCACCCGGGTAAGTACAGCACCGGGCATTATGCTTTCGCGGCGGACGGGCCGGCCCGTGGCCACCACGGCGAGGGATCTCGTGGTGCGGATGCCCATCGCGTGCATGGCTTCGCTGACGATGTACTCGCGCAGCATGGGACCGACGACGGCGAGTCCGTCACCTGCGCGGGCGAACGGTGTGCGGCCGGAGCCCTTGAGGTGGATGTCCCTGAGCTGCCCGTGGATGTCCGTGACTTCGCCAAGCAGGAGGGCACGCCCGTCGCCGAGCTGCGGTGAGTAGCCGCCGAACTGGTGCCCCGCGTAGGCCTGGGCCACCGGCGTGGCACCGTCGGGGACCCGGTTGCCGATCAGCAGCAGCGTCCCCTCATCCGACCGCAGCGCGGACGGGTCCAGGCCCAGCTCGCTGGCCAACGGCTCGTTCAGGACCAGCAGCTGCGGATAAGGTGCTTCGTCCGCCTGCCACGGAACCGCCAACTCCCCGAGTTCGCGGGCGAACCGTCCATCGAAGGTGACCGTTTGTGGGATTGCGGTGCTCATCTTTCAAGACTACCCGCGGCAGCACCGCCCACACCGCGGAGGATGAAAACGTCCCGTCTCAAATGTCCCGTCTCAGACGTGCTGTCCGAACCAGGCGAGGGTGTCGTTCCAGGCAGCGGTGGCCTGGGTTTCGTTGTTGCGCTCGCCGGTGTCATTGTGGAAGGCATGGTCCACGCCGGGGTAAACGGTGAGCTGATGCGTCACCGTGGTGGCGTCCAGGGCATCACGGAGGCCCGGCATCGCGCCGGTGATCCGCTGGTCGAGTTCGGCATAGACCCCGGATGCCGCTGCCTTGATGGCCGGCACCTTGTTCAGGTCCGGGGCCGGCCCGTAGAACGCGGCCGTGGCCTTCAGTCCGGCCAGCTCGGTTGCCGCCTGCCCGGTGATGCCGCCGCCGAAACAGTACCCGTTCATGGCGATCAGCGCCCCGGAGACCGCGTCAGAGTCGAGGCTGGCGGTTCTGCCCTCCCTGCTCAGCAGATCAACGGCCAACGCCGCATAACCGGCCGGATTCGGGCCTGGCGAGGTAACCGTTGATATCGGTTCCGTCGGCAGCGAACCGGACGGTCGCCGTCGTAAGCCCCGCGACGCGCGCCGCGACGGAGAGCGGACTCTTGGCCCCCGGAACAGCACCGGCAGAAGCGGTGCCGGCGCCCGCCGTCGACGATGACGGGGTGGGCGTGGGCATAGGGTCGGTGCTGCTTGGGACTTCCTCGGGCGTGCATCCCACGAGCAGCATCGCTCCGGACGCCGCCGCCATGCTTCCCATGATGAATGATCCTTCTCCGAAGCCGGCCGCCCTGCAAGGGGTCCAGCACCCCTGGTTAGAACTGCTCCGCCGGAATGGAAAACCCGAGGTCCAAAAGTCCTCGTCCTGCCTGTTCCAGGATCGGATCCATGGTCAGCGAGGCATGGTTGAGCAGGACGTTGACATCGCGCTGGATCCGCTGCAGCGGGTGCGTCAGCCGGTGCACACTGGCGCCGGAGCCCATGAGGATGAGGCGGACGGCCTCGGCCGACGCTGCGCCGCTGAGACCCAGCGAAAGCCGGTACCGGGCCCGCTCATCATCGGTGAAAGACACGGGCCGGCGACCGTAGGAATCGGCCACCACCCGGACGGCCTCCTGCCAGTGCAGCCGGGCAGTCGCCACCTGTCCGTAGGCGTGGGAGAACCGGGCCTGTGCGAGCGGTGAATCCGCCTGCCGCGCCTGCGTTGTCTGCTTGACCTTGCGCACCATCATCAGGTCCTGGAACTCCCCCAGGGCGTGCTCTGCGGCCCCCAGGGCGTGCTCTGCGGCCCCCAGGGCGGAGGCAGGGGCAACCATGTTCAGGAACGTGGCCATGGGGATGTGGATGTTCGGATCCGGGTGGATGCGACTGCCGGGATTGTCCGCGGCGGCCAAGAGGTTCCACTCGAGGGCGCGGTGCGTCGGGACAAAGAGGTTTTCCGCCGCGAGGTCGTTGCTTCCCGTCCCACGCAGGCCGGCCGTGTGCCAGACGTCCAGCAGTTCAAGATCGGAGACCGGAACCAGGCACTGCAGGCGGACGTCACCGTGCTGCACCGCCAAAAGCGCCCATTCGGAGTGCATGACGCCGGAGGCGAAGCTCCAGCGGCCGGAGATCGTGACCCCGCCGGGAACCTTGTCGGCTTTACCGGGAGGGGCGCCGGTGGCGGCGGCCAAGGGGGCCGGCCCGTTGGCGAAGACTTCATCCTGGGCTTCCTGCGGCCAGCGTGCCAGCATCCAGACATGTTCCACCAGGTGCCCTGCGGTCCAGGCCGTGGAGACACATCCCTGGGCGAGGCGGCGAACCACCTCCACGTAGGTTTCCAGCCCCATGCCGAAGCCGCCCACGGCCTTGGGTGAAAGCATTTGAAACACGCCCGCTGCCTTCAGTTCAGCCATGGTGGCTTCCGGGACGCGGCGGATCTCCTCGGTTTCCGCGGCGCGCTCCCGCAGCCGGGGAATGAGTGCATCCACCCGGGCCAGCAGCTCGTCGTGGGTGGGAATGATCTCGGCTGGCATGAACCCGGCTGTCTGGACTTCGGCCGGCGGAACTTCCGTGGGCAGCTCGATGGTGTGGGCAGTATGGCTGCGCTTCGCGGCCAGGTAGCGGTGATTGGCCGCCGAGAGGTGCACCCCGGTGGGGACTTGCTCCGCGACGTCAACGCCGAGGGCTGTCAGCTGCGCTACTTTGTCGGGGTTGTTGGTGAGGAGGCGGATCCGGCCGGCGCCAAGCGCGCCGAGCATTTGGGCGGCGGAACTATAGTCCCGCTCGTCCTCGCCGCGCCCCAGGGCCACGTTGGCTTCGTAGGTATCCAGGCCGGTGTCCTGCAGGGAATAGGCGTCGAGCTTGGAGTACAGGCCAATGCCTCGACCTTCCTGCCGGAGGTACAGCAGGAAGCCCCCGACGGCGGCAATCTCCTCGACTGCCTCGCGCAGCTGGGGTCCGCAGTCGCAGCGCTCGCTGCCGAACACGTCGCCCGTGAGGCACTCGCTGTGCAGCCGAACCAGGGGCGCCGTACCTTCCGGGCCCTGGTCCAGCAGCGTCTGCTCCCAGGCGCCGATGGCAAGCAGCAGGTGCTCTTTACCGTCGGCCAGTCCATGGAACGTCATGATCTCGGCTGTGGCCGTGAAGCCATCAGTGAAGCGCAGCGGGACGGTGACCTGGCTGCGGACGGCGGCCGGTAGCTCGAATGGCCGTGCGACGGTCTCGGACATAACGGTCATCTGGGCTCCTCAGGAAGGCTGGTGCGGGAAGTACTTGAATGTTAAAGTAAACAATACTGACTATTAGTTCACGATGCAAGTGATTTGCGGGACATAAAACTTCATACATGAAGTAAATGCCTTAGACTTGCCCTATGGAAAATCCCGTAGCGCCGCGCTGGCTGAGCCCCGATGAACGCGAGGTGTGGCTCACCCTCGTGGGCGTGATGATGAAGTTGCCCGCCGCCCTGGACTCCCAGCTGCAGCAGGACGCAGGCATAAGCCACTTTGAGTACATGGTTCTGGCCGGCCTGTCAGAAGCTCCGGAACGAACCCGCCGGATGAGTGACCTGGCGGGCTTCACCGAGTCCGGGCTCCCCCGCCTGTCCCAGGTTGTCAGCCGGCTGGAAAAGCGGGGCTGGGTGCACCGCTCCACGGATCCTTCCGACGGACGCATCACACTGGCCACGCTCACCGGCGAGGGCTGGACCAAGGTCGCCCAAACCGCCCCCGGCCATGTTGAAGCCGTCCGAGCACTCGTGTTCGATCCCCTCACGAAGGCACAGTCGCGCCAGCTGGGCAGCATCGGCAAACGCATCATGGGTGTCATTGACCCCAATGACCGCTGCCTGCGTGAAAGCGCCCCACTCTGAAATGGGCAGGGCGCTTTCGGAGGGCTATGCGTAGACAGCCTTTCAACCTTCTGATCGGCAGCAGCCTACTTGATCCGGAGCCTGAGCGGCCTCAGTACAAGAAGATTGGCAGCCAGTCGCGGTTGTGCGCATGCACCAGCGCCAGGAACAGCACAAAATCGAAGACCAGGTGCACTGTCACCACATAGGTGAACGATTTTGTCAGCTTGAAGGTGTAGCCCTGCAGCAGCGCGAACGGGAACGTAAGAAGCGGACCCCAGGCCATGTAGCCAATCTCCCACAGGAATGACGAGAAGACGACGGCCTGGAGGATGTTGGCGAGCCAGTCCGGGAAGTGCCGCCGCAGCAGCGTGAAGGCGGTGCAGATGAAGAACAGCTCGTCCCAAATTCCAACAGCATTCACGCCGAGAAACAGCCGCCAGAAGATCGTGGGATCTGAGGCGTCCGGCCAGTTGTGATACACACCTGTCCGTATCAGGTACACCGGCAGAATCAAGTAACCGAGGGCCACAACAGCGATCAGGTACAGCTTGGCCCTCAACGGCCATTTGCGGCCGGTGTTGACCGGAAATTTGATGATGTTCTCGCGGTAGACGAAACGGGACACGAGCCATGGCACCAGCACGGCCAGCGCAAGGGCACCGCCCATCAGGGTCATGTGCGGGATGCTCAAATCAGCGTTCAGCGGAACCAGGCTGATGATCACCATTCCCGCAGCAATCAGCGCGAGGTGCCGCGCGAGTTCGCGGTCGATCAGTGCTGCCGTAACCACGCTAGAGGCCAGCACGCTGTAGCCCATGAGATCATTCTCTACGCCGAAGAGCAGCACCCCCGACGCCGAGAGCAGCACTGCGGGCACCAGCTTCCAGCTGACTGCGGTGCGGGGTGGCTGCGTCGAGATCGATGTCACCCCACCAGCATGCCAGCGACGGTGACTCCTGGAAAAGATGGCCACGGCGGGTCAACGCCTGGACGAAGCCCCAGGCATTGGGTTCCCCTGCCCACACGCGGTTTTCAGGAGTACGACGTGGGCGTCCTGCGACTCCTTGCCGCCTGACCGGTTCTCTACTTGAAGAGCTGGCAATCGCGTGAAAGGGAAGGTCATGACTACCGCTTCACGCCTGGCCCAGCACCACGTGATGGGGTTGACGGTTCACAACACCGCCATCGGCATTGGCGGTTTTCCTGCTGGTTGGAGTCCTCGGCCCGGACAAATCCGATGGCCCGCTGGTTCCTGCTCGGCGGCGGCATGGAACGCCAGCGTCTCGAAGGCTGGGGCGCCCGTATCGTCGACCGGCTCTCGGTGGATCTCAAACGGCAGTTTCCCGATGCAACCGGATTCTCACCTCGGAACCTGAAGTACATGCGGGCCTTCGCTGAAAACTGGTCAAGCGAGGCAATTGTGCAAGCGCCGCTTGCACAATTGCCCTGGTACCACCACCTCGCGCTGATCCAAAAGCTCAACGCCCCCGAAACCCGGCTCTGGTATGCAGCTGCCGCCGTCGAGAATGGCTGGTCTCGCAACGTACTCGCACACCATATCGAGACGAATCTCCACGAACGCACCGGCAAGGCGATCACGAACTTCAAAGCGACGTTGCCGCCGTCGGATTCGGATCTTGCCCAGCAATCATTCAAGGACCCGTACGTCTTCGACTTTGTGTCCATGACTGGCCAGCGGAATGAGCGCGAGCTTGAGGGACAGCTCGTGGTGCATGTCGAAAAGTTCCTGCTGGAACTCGGCCAGTGGTTCGCCTTCGTCGGCAGGCAATTCCGGCTGACTTTCGGCTACGACGAGTTTTTCGCCGATCTGCTCTTCTATAACTTCAAGCTCCGGTGCTTTGTAGTGGTGGAGTTGAAAGCCACCGCCTTCAAGCCGGAGTATCTCGGTTATGCGCAGCGGAACGTTATGCAAAAGTCCTCGTTCGTACTGGCGTTTTGACGGCCAGTCGCTGAAGAGTTCTTGGCATAACGCCCCGCCGTGGTGGTGGTCAGCGTCCGAGGCTGGTGAGCCAGGTGAGCATGTCCTTGTCCTGGTGCCAGAGCGGCATGGCGTCGGGTGGCGTGACGTTGGTGAAAGCGCTCTGGAGTGCTCTTCTTTTCATCTCTCCGTCGATGCGGGCGTAGATCTCGGTGGTCTTCAGATCGGCGTGGCCGAGGATGTCTCGGATGTAGACGAGGT
>NZ_PZKO01000052.1:0-26044 GCF_014926485.1 Pseudarthrobacter sp. AB1 | reverse complement strand
GCCCATCTGGATCATTCCCCGCTCCGCCAGGTTCAACACCCGGCCGCCCGGGCCCTCCGCCGAAGGCGCCGGATCCGAAAGGCCCCCAACAGCGCCCATGTTCATGGTCATCATCTGGCCAGACTGGGCCCACCACCTCCGCCCGGTCCCATGTCGGGTTCCGACACGCCGGGCGGCAGCGAGAATCGACATCCCGCCACACACCATGTCAACGAACACGGTGCGGGTATTCGGAGGAAATGACTTGACCATGAAACGCTCCATCAATCAGAGCGTTGCTACGACCATATGACTTTGCCTGGGATTTATGGGCGCGAAGTGACCCCGCGTTGGTTGTGTCCTAGACGTTGGCGGCTACGCCATCGCGGGAGATGGCTACCATGTCCTCGCGCGGCACCACCTTGACGCGCTCGCGCTTGACCTCAACGCCGTGGGATCCGCCGGCTTCCGTGGCTGCGGCACCAAGTGCGAGCTCGTGCGCGTCCAGCGCCAGCCAGCCTTCCCAGCTGGTGAACTTCACGCCGCGGGCGTCGAGGAGTTCGACGACGGCGTCTGCGTCGGGAACAGCGGCGACCGGAAGGTTTTCGCGGTCTTCCAGCAGGTGCGTCACGGTCTCGAGGGCGTCGCCCTTGGTGTGGCCGATGAGGCCCACCGGTCCGCGCTTGATCCAGCCCGTGGCGTAGATGCCAGGCACGTGCGTGCCGGCGGCATCCAGGACGCGGCCGCCGTCGTTGGGTACCACGCCCTTCTTGTGGTCGAACTCGATCTCCGGCAGCGCCGAACCGAAGTAGCCGATCGAGCGGTAGACGGCCTGGACGGGGTAGTCCACGAAGTCGCCGGTGCCGCGCGCGTTGCCCGTGCCGTCCAGCTCGGTGCGCTCGAACTTCATGCCGGCAACCTTGCCCGGCGTCGCGGCGTCGTCGTAGATTTCCACCGGGCTGTGCAGGAAGTGCAGGTGCAGGCGGCGGGAAGCGGTCAGCTCGGAAAGGTCCTCGGGCTGCTCGGCGATCCAGTTGGTGAGCGTGCCCACCATGGTCTTGGTCTGGTTGTTGCTCTGGATCTGGCGGTCCGATTCCTCGTCGAACTCGAAATCCTCGGCGTAGAGGATGATGTCCACGTCCTTGGAGTGGCTGAGCTCGCGGAGTTCCAGCGGGGTGAACTTCACCTGGGCCGGGCCGCGGCGGCCGAAGACGTGCACGTCCGTGACGGGCGAGTTCTTCAGCCCGGCGTACACGTTGTCCGGGATTTCGGAGACGAGCAGATCATCGGCGTGCTTGGACAGCATCCGGGCCACGTCCAGGGCCACGTTGCCGTTGCCGATCACCGCGATCTCCGTGGCGTCCAGCGGCCATTCGCGGGAAACGTCGGGGTGGCCGTCGTACCAGGAGACGAAATCTGCGCCGCCGTAGGAGCCATCCAGCTCGATGCCCGGGATGTTCAGGTCCGCGTCCTTGATGGCGCCGGTGGCGAAGATGACGGCGTCGTAGTGCGTGCGGAGATCCTCGATGGAAATGTCCGTGCCATAGTCCACGTTGCCGAAGAAGCGGATGTCGCCGCGGTCCAGGACCTTATGCAGGGCGTTGACGATGCCCTTGATGCGCGGGTGGTCCGGGGCAACGCCGTAGCGGATCAGGCCGTAGGGTGCCGGGTAGCGGTCAAAGAGGTCGATGCTCACGGTCAGCGCGCCGCTCTTGACGGCTTCGCTCTTGGTGAGGATGTCCGCGGCGTAGACGCCGGCCGGGCCGGAGCCCACGACGGCAACGCGCAGCGGACGCTCGGCAGATCCTACGGAGGTGCTTGATGACACGGCTGTGTTCCTTTATCTTCTGCATCGGTTGCTCCGTAGGCGCCCTTTTGAGGGCTCATAAGGGCGGTTGCGGAGCAACCGATGGGTTTCAGGGGGTTAGAACTCGGGTGGTGCGGGGGCGGTTCGGGGTGGTGGTGCTGTAGTCCGCTGTCCTGAAGTGCGACGGCGCGAACGGGCTGACGCGGACAACATCGCCGATCACAATCACGGCAGGATTTGCGACGCCGGTGGCTTCCGCCTGGTCGGCGATGGAACCGAGCGTGCCGATCGTTACGCGCTGATTCGGCAGATAGCCGTTCTCAACGATGCCAACTGGAGTGTCCTGAGGCAAACCGGCGCCGGCCAGGGCAGCGGCGGAGTCGCGAAGTGCGGCCACGCCCATCAGCAGGACGATGGTGTGGTCTGCCCGCGCGGGGACCTCGGACAGCTCCTCATGGCCGGTGACAACACTGAAGCCCTTGGCCAGGCCGCGGTGCGTGACGGGGATGCCGGCGGCGGCCGGGACAGAGATCGCGGACGTGACGCCGGAGACCACTTCAACCTCGACGCCGTGCTGCCGGCAGTATTCGGCTTCCTCGCCGCCGCGGCCCAGGACGTAAGGGTCGCCGCCCTTGAGCCGGACCACGCGGTGCCCTTTCAGGGCTTCGTCCACAAGGATCCGGTTGATCTCGGCCTGCGGCACGGGGTGGTGGCCGGGGGTCTTGCCCACCTCAATGACGCGGACATCGGGGGCCAGTTCGTTGAGCAGTTCGCGCGGGCCGAGCCGGTCTGCAACTACGACGTCGGCCTGGCCGAGGAGCCGGCGGCCGCGGACGGTGATGAGGCCGGTATCGCCGGGCCCGCCACCCACAAGGGCCACGGAGCCCGCAGAGGCACGACGGCGGCGCAGCGGGAGGTCGCCCGTTTCCAGGGCGGTGGCGACGGCGTCCCGCAGAGCCATGGCGCGGCGCGGGTCTCCCCCGGCGTTCACGGCGATCTGGACGTCTTCCACCACGGCGACGGCGGGCGTCCACGCGGCTGAGGCTTCGTGGTCGGAGGCGTTCACGCACCAGATGCGCTGCGCCTCGGCGTCGGCCGACACCTGGGTGTCCACGGCGGGATCGCCGGTGGCCGTCTGGACGAACCAGACGCCGTCGACGTCGGACGGCAGGTAAGTGCGCGGCTCCCAGGCAAGGAGGCCGGCGTCGGACAGTTCGCGGAGCGCGGCGGAGACTACGGGAGCCACGACGGTGACCTGTGCACCGGCGTCGAGCAGCCCTTTGGCCCGGCGGGATGCCACGGGGCCGCCGCCCACCACCAACACGGGGCGGCCGAGCAGCCGCAGTGCTGTGGGGTAAATATCCTGAATTGCCATGGATCAACGGTAGGGCCGCGCAGTTTCACCACCAACGGCAGCGGAAACACCAGTTCACGTAAGGTAACCGGGCGTAACGCAACGCGGGGTCAGTTACGGCCCAAACTGGGGTGGATCATGGGCCGTAAGTGACCCCGCGCTGGGCGGTGGCCCCTGCCGCAAAGCCTGCTGGAGCAGGGCGCGGGCGGTCCATCGCTGGGAGGCAACAGCCTCGTCGCGGCTCAGGCCGGCAATGTCCGTCAGCCAGATCAGCGCCTCAATCCCGATGGCGCTGCGGATGGCCAGGACGAGCCGGTGGATGTCCTGCTCCGTCATCCGCCCCTGGAGCGGCGACAGTGCTTCGGCAATCCACACGATCGCCCGGCCCTGGCGCAGGGGCAGGCTTCGCCGCTCGTCGGCGGTCTGCCCCAGCGAGAGCCTCAGCATGGTTCGTTGCTGCGCTTCGGTTTCGACGATCATCCGGGTGAATTCGATCACCACGGCGTCCAGCCGTTCGGCGACGTCGGCCGGCGGGTTTTCGGGGAGCAACGACGTGGCTGCGGTTTCCGGGTGGGCCGCAGCCAGCAACTCCCGCTGCCCCGGGAAATACCGGTACGCCGTGCTGCGGGCCACCCCGGCCAACAACGCGGCGTCGTCCACTGTAGGCGCGGCGCCATCCGCCACAAGCTGCCGCGCCGCAGCAACCAGCGCATCAAGGGTGCGGCGTTTCTGGCCGGTGCGGCCGACGTCTATGTAAGGTCTTGACATGCTCTTTATGGTACTCCAGTCTTGTTATGGGACGTTAGTCTCATAAGTCTTCCGACCATTATCGAGGCGACCACCATGAAGACAAAGAACTCAGCATCCGCAGTTGTCCTGCAGCCCGGCGAAGGGGCCAGGCGCTGGTTCTTCGGCGGCGGAGTGCAGACGTGGAAGGCCACGGAGGAAGACACCGCGGGGGCCTTCCTGCTCTTCGAAGTCGAGATGGCTTTGAACAAGGTGACCCCGATGCACACCCATCCGGACTCCGACGAAACGCTGTACATCCTGGCCGGCGAGATTCTGATGAACATGGACGGCACGGAGCATTACGTCGCAGCGGGTGGCGTGACCATTGCGCCAAGGGGTGTCCCGCACGCCTTCAAAGTCCTCCAGGAGGGAACCCGTGTGCTGTGCCTGCACACGCCCGGCGGCGCCCAGGCGTTCTACTTCGGCGCAAGCGAACCGCTGGTTGATGGCGAAAGAACAGGTGTTGTGGATTTCGACCGCATCCGAGAATCAGGTCAGCTGAACGGCGGTATCGAGATCCTTGGGCCGCCGCCGTTCCCTCAGGCCTAGCCTCGGGACCCGTCAGTCCTCAAGGCCGGCCACGAACCGGCCGCGGTTGGTGATGAGCCGCAGCAGGTAGCGGCGCAGGATCAGTTCCTCCACCAGGCGGCCCAGGATCCCGAACGGTGCTGTGAACTCCACCCTGTCCGTCATGATGCTGCCGGTGGCCGTTGCCTCGAACTCGTGGACGTGCCGGAACCCTTTGAATGGGCCCCTGACCTGTTCGTCCGTGAAACTGTTGGGGAAGTCCAGTGCGGTGATGCGGCTGGTCATCCTCAGCGGGACGCCCAAATGCCGGGCCGCCCACGTCACTTCCTGGCCTTCACCAATCAGGCCCGAGGTGACCCCGCCTACCGCCCGTTCCCCGGCGACTTTCTGGGAATCCAGGTGCGCCTCAATACTGCGTGCTAGATCGAACAAGCGCTCCCGCGGGAGGGCGGACGCGGTGCGGCATACGAAGCTGACAGTCATGGCGCCAGTCTGCCAGACCTTCCCGCGGACTTTCGGCTACGTGTGGCGACCGGAATGCGTAACTTTTGAGCGGCCGGCGGTCAGGGCTCCGCGGAATCCCGGGCCCCGTGCGTTGCGGGGCGGCCAATAGTTACGCAATGTGGTTGGCTGGGCTAGCGCGTACTGCCCGCGAGCAGGCCGCGGCTGCGGAGGAGGCGCTTCTCGATCGGCGCGAACACCAACAGTTCGATGAGGATGCCGACGGCCAGGATCAGGAGGATCGCTGACATCACGATGGTCATGTCTGACAGGTCGCGGCCTTGATTCAGCATGGAGCCGAGGCCGAAACCGATTGTGCCGCCCACGGCGATGATTTCCGCGGCCATCAGCGACCGCCATGAGAACGCCCAGCCCTGTTTGAGTCCGCTGAGGTAGCCAGGCAGCGCGGCAGGCAGGATGATCTGCACGGCCATCTGGAAGCGGTTGGCGCCCAGAACCGTGCCCACGCGGCGGTACTGCGGCGGGATCTGGTCCACGCCGGAGATCAGCCCGTTGATGATGGACGGGATCGCGCCCATGAAGACGACGAAGTAGACGGTGGCGTCCGTGAGGCCGAACCAGATGATGGCAGCGGGCACCCAGGCCACAGACGGCAGTACCTGGAGGCCCGAAATCAGCGGCCCGAAGGCCCGGCGCAACGGCGCGACCTGGGCCAGCAGCAACCCCACCGGGGTGGCGATGGCAACGCTGATCAGGAACCCGACCAGCCCGCGCTGCAGCGAAGTCCACACCGCTTCCTGCAGCTTGGCCTCGCCCCAGAGGGTACCGAACTGGCCAAGGACGTCCAGCGGACCGGGAACCAGGTCGCGGCGCTTGAGGCCAAGGGAAACGTAGAACTGCCAGATCAGGATAAGGGCCACAAGGGCCGCGACGGGCAGGAGCACACGGCCCCAGTCGATCCGGTGCTTGCGCGCGGCGTCGGACTGCAGCGAATCCAGCCCGGCCTCGAGCTCGCGCAGGTCCTCGTTCCCGGTGGAAGACCGCGTCAGGGCGGCGTGGACTTTGATGGTTTCCTGCTCAGTCTCAGCCTCAGCCGCGACCAGCCGGGCGCTCTCGGCGAGGGGCGTGGGGTTATTTGGCATGGCGGCGAATCTCCTCCCGCAACCGGGCGGTGATGACCCCTGTCAGCTGTCCGGCCAAGGCGGCGTCGGTTCGGTGTTCCTCGGTGACGGCCCACTCCTGGACCACGCGGCCTGGGCGGGACGACAGCAGCAGCACGCGCTGGCCCAGCCGGACGGCCTCGCGGACATTGTGGGTCACAAAAACGATGGTGCGCCCGGTTTCCTTCCAGATGCGTTCCAGCTCGTCGTGAAGGAGGTCGCGGGTGATCGCGTCCAGGGCGGCAAACGGCTCATCCATCAGCAGCAGCTGCCGGTCCTGTGACAGCGCCCGGGCCAGCGCCACGCGCTGGCGCATACCGCCGGAGAGCTCGTGCGGGCGTTTGTCCCCGGCCCCGCCGAGGTGCACCAGGTCCAGCAACTCGTCGGCTTTGATCCGGCGTTCAGCTTTCCCCACACGTCGCAGCTTCAGGGCCAGTTCGATGTTCTCCCGGGCGGTCAGCCAGGGGTAGAGGGCGGCGTCCTGGAACATAAAAGCTGCGCCGTCGCTGGGCACTTCAAGGGCGCCCGACGTCGGGACGTCCAGTCCCGCCATGATGTTCAGCAGTGTGGACTTGCCACAGCCGGACGCACCGAGGAGGGCTACAAATTCGCCCGCGCCGATGGTGGCGTTGACGTCGTCGAGCACCGGGGCGCCGTCGCCGAAGCGCTTGCCCAGGTTTTCCAGTACGACTGGCATGGTCCCGTCCTTAGGTAGGTGCTGCGGTAGGTGGCGGTCAGTCCCGGCCGAGGCCGGCGGCGGAGACACGTTCTGCGGTCCCCATGACGTCGTTCAGGGCCCGGAGGTCGAATAGTCCCGTGATGTCCGCCTGCTTGGTGGTGCCGGCCTGCACCCCGTTTTCCAGGAGCTTGGGGTAGGTTCCCGCGAGCGGATCCGCCGTGAACACCACTTTCTTCAGGGCCCGGTCAAGGACATCGGCGGGAAGCGCCGCGCCTGCCGATTCCTGCAGGGCCTCATTGATGACGGCCGTTTTTTGTGCGTCGGGCGTGTCATTCAGCCAGGCCACCGACTCGACGTGGCCCTTCAGCAGTGCCTTCACGGTCTCCGGATGAGCGGCGGCGAACTTCTTGTTGACGATCAGGA
The DNA here is from genome assembly GCF_014926485.1 of Pseudarthrobacter sp. AB1. NCBI lineage: Bacteria > Bacillati > Actinomycetota > Actinomycetes > Micrococcales > Micrococcaceae > Pseudarthrobacter > Pseudarthrobacter sp. AB1. The sequence goes on along the minus strand of NZ_PZKO01000052.1, from coordinate 18,863 downwards.
CGGTGGTGGGAAACTCGCCGGCCTTGCCGGAAAGCGACCCGTCCCAGAGGTCCTTTTCGTCCACCAGGACCTTGGCTCCGGCCTGGAGCACCAAACGGGAGGCCCAGGGCTCGGGCAACCACGCGCCGTCGAGCTTTCCGTCCTGGAACAGTTTCAGCGTCTGGGCGTTTTCGGTGGGGTTGATGGCCACGTCACCGCTGCCGCCCACATTGGTCTTGTAACCCTGCGAGCCGAGCCACGCGCGGAGCGCCACATCCTGCGTCCCGCCCAGCTGCGGCGAGGCAAGGGTCTTGCCCAACAGGTCTGCCGCGGACGTGATCCCGGGACGCACCACCAGCTGCGCGCCGCCGGCGGCCGCACCGGCAATGATGCTCACGGACTCCCCTTCGCTCTTGACGAACGAGTTGATGGCCGGGTTCGGCCCGATGTATGCCGCATCGATGGCGCCGGCGTTCAGCGCTTCGATCGCGGCGGGTCCGGCGTTGAAAGTTTCGGTGCTGAGCTTGGTGTCGCCCAGATTCCGGGCGAAGATCCTCTGCTTCAAGCCCACCAAAGCGGGGGCATGGGTCAGATTTCCAAAGTAGCCCAGCTTCAGTTCCGCGGCCGGACTGGGAGACGGGAAGGCTGCCTCAGCCGCCGTATTGCGGGAAATGGTGGACGCCACCACGGCACCGGCAGCGATCAGGAGGACGAGCCCGATCGCCAGCGCCGCCTCGAGGGCACGCTTGCGCTGGGGTACTGCGTTTTCGCCTGCCACGATGCGGGTCATCCCGGGCCTTGAACTGGTCATTGTTTCACCATAGGGAGAGACATAAACCCATTCAATGAAGCAGAAACGGGGGGTCACGCGGGTTCATGCAGCGTCACATTCCCGGCCCGATTCTGTCCCAACCCAGACACCGCCGCGGACAGATCCTGGGCGGCCCTAAACGGCTCTGCCCCGCATAACCGGTGCTGGGCAGCAACGTCTATGCGGGGCAGGGCAGCTCAAGCTGAGCGGATCAGATCGAGTAGCGCTCGTCCTCGTGGTCGCCCGGGTGGTCCTTGACCAGGCCTGCCGCGAGCGTGTTGCCGTCCAGCGGGTCGATCACCAGGAAGGCGCCCGTGCGGCGGTGGTGCAGGTAGTTTTCCAGCGGCAGCGGCGCCGAGAGCCTCAGCTGCGCGTGGCCGATGTCGTTGAGCTCCAGGCTGGACGCGCCTTCGAGCTTGAACGTGGCCAGGTCGAGCTTGCCACTGACGCTGCGGACCAGCGCCTGGACAGTGCGCGTGCCGTGCTTGACCAGCACCTTGGCACCTTCACGCAGCGGCTTGGGCGAGAGCCAGCACAGGGCGGCGTACAGGTCGGCGGTGGACTCCGGGAAGGTCCCGGCGGCGGCAATAGTGTCACCGCGGGCGACGTCGAATTCCTCCGCCAGGCGGATCGCCACAGACTGCGGGGCGAACGCTTCCTGCAGGGATTCGCCGGCGAAATCAATGCCGGTCACCGTGGTGGTGCGGGGAGCCTGGCCGGGCGTGAGCACTGACACCGAATCCCCCACCTTCACTGAACCCTCGGTGATCTGGCCGGCGTACGCGCGGTAGTCACGGAAGGCTTCAACGTCCAGGCCACCGGCAACGGCATCGGGAGCCAGCGCACCCTGCGGCCGGATCACCAGCTGCACGGGGAAGCGGAAGCTCTCCAGCTGCGTGTCGATCTCGTCCGCAGCAGGAAGGGTCTCGAGGACCTCCAGCAGGGCCGGGCCGTCGTACCAGGGGGTGCGCTCGGAACGGTCCACCACGTTGTCGCCGTCCAGGGCGGACACCGGGATCACCAGCAGGTCATCGATATGGTCCGCGCTGCCCAGCTCGGCGGAGCCGATGCCCAGTTCGCGGGCCACCTGCTGCACGTCGGCCTGGATCTCGCGGAACACGGACTCGCTGAAGTCCACCAGGTCGATCTTGTTCACGGCCACAATCACGTGCGCCACGCGCAGCAGCTGCAGCACGGACAGGTGGCGGCGCGTTTGCTCCAGGACACCCTTGCGGGCGTCAATGAGTACGACGACGGCATCCGCCGTGGACGCGCCGGTCACCGTGTTTTTGGTGTACTGGACGTGCCCGGGGCAGTCGGCAAGGATGAAGCTGCGCTGGTCCGTGGCGAAGTAGCGGTAGGCCACGTCGATGGTGATGCCCTGCTCCCGCTCGGCACGCAGGCCGTCCGTCAGGAGTGCCAGGTCGATCCCGCCCTTCTCGCCGCCAAAGCCGCGGTCGGAGGAGGTGCGGGCAACGGCGTCGAGCGTGTCAGCGAGAATCGCCTTGGAGTCGTGCAGGAGGCGGCCCACCAGAGTGGACTTCCCGTCGTCGACCGATCCGGCGGTGGCGAAGCGGAACAGAGTGGTGGGGAGGGCTGTTTCCAGCTCGGCGGCCAGCAGTGACGTGTCGGTGCTCATTTAGAAGTAACCATCCTTCTTGCGGTCTTCCATGGCGGCCTCGGAGATGCGGTCATCTGCACGGGTGGCGCCACGTTCGGTGATGGTGGAGGCGGCAACTTCGATCACAACGTCGCTCACGGTGGCTGCGTCCGACTCAACGGCACCGGTGCAGGACATGTCGCCCACGGTGCGGTAGCGGACGGTTTTGACGATGACTTGCTCGTGCGGCAGCGGCTGGGAAACCTCGCCCACCGCACGCCACATGCCGTCGCGGGCAAACACTTCGCGGTCATGGGCGTAGTACAGGCCCGGCAGCTCGATGTTCTCGCGTTCGATGTAGCGCCAGATGTCCAGCTCGGTCCAGTTGCTGATGGGGAACGCACGGACGTGCTGACCCACAGTGTGGCGGCCGTTGTAGAGGTTCCACAGCTCGGGGCGCTGGTTGCGCGGGTCCCACTGGCCGAACTCGTCACGGAGGCTCAAAATGCGCTCCTTGGCGCGCGCCTTGTCCTCGTCACGGCGTCCGCCGCCGAAGACGGCGTCGAACTTGTTCTGCGAGATGGCGTCCAGCAGCGGCACGGTCTGAAGCGGGTTGCGGGTGCCGTCGGCACGCTCTGCGAGTTCGCCGCGGTCGATGAACTCCTGGACGCTTCCGACGACGAGCTTGAGTCCCAGCCGCTCCACCGTCCGGTCGCGGAAGTCGATGACCTCGGGGAAGTTGTGACCGGTGTCCACGTGCAGCACGGGGAACGGGACTTTGCCCGGCCAGAACGCCTTGGTGGCCAGGTGCAGCATCACCACGGAGTCCTTGCCGCCGGAGAACAGAAGCGCCGGCTTCTCGAACTCGGCCACAACTTCGCGGATGATGTGGATCGCTTCGGACTCGAGGGTGTCCAGGCTGGAGAGGCGCGTAGATACGGCGGCTTCAGTCACCTGGGTGGTCTCCTCAGTTAGGAAAGTGCTCATACGTGTAGTCCGCATTCTGTCTTGTCGGAGCCTGCCCAGCGGCCGGCGCGGGGGTCGTCTCCGGGCGCCACCTTGCGGGTGCAGGGCTGGCAGCCAATGGAGGGGTATCCCTGGGAAAGCAACGGGTTGACGGGTAGGAGGTTGTCGTCGGAGTACTGGACCAGCTGGTCGAACGTCCAGGCGGCCACCGGGTTGACCTTGACCAGGCCGTTGACCTCGTCCCAGGTCACCAGCGGGGTGTTGGTCCGGGTGGGGGCCTCATCGCGGCGGACGCCGGTGAACCAGAGTTCGTAGCCGGCCAGGGTGCGGCGCAGCGGGGCCACCTTGCGGAGGGCGCAGCACTGGGCGGCGTCGCGGGCAAAGAGGTCCTTGCCCAGGAGCCGGTCCTGCTGTTCCACGGTGTTCTCAGGCAACACGTCCACCACGTTGACGCGGAGGTTCGCGGCCACCTCATCACGTGTGGCGTAGGTTTCCGGGAAGTGGTAGCCGGTCTCCAGGAACAGGACGTCGACGCCGGGCAGCTGGTCCGCGACAAGGGCCGGCAGGACGGCGTCGGCCATGGAGCACGCGACGGCCACCGCAGACAGGTCGAAGTTGCGCTCCACCCAGGCGATCACGTCGCGGGCGGGGGCGTCCCAGCCGAGCTCGGCGGCGCCGGACTCTGCGATGACCTTGAGCTCGTCATGGGTGCGGAGCTTGGCAGGCGATGCCGCCGGCTGGGGATTGGTCACTGGAGGGCCTCCTCGTCAGCTGCGTGGGCCCACTCGGCGAAGGTCTGGCCTTCGGCGCGCTTGGCCACGAAGGTGCGCACCACGCGTTCCACGTAGTCCGGCAGGTCCTCGACGTACACCTTCAGGCCGCGGACGGTGCGTCCCAAACCTGCCTCTTCGCGGCTATTGGAAGCCAGCCCGCCGCCCAGGTGGACCTGGAAACCCGGGGAAGGGTCGCCGTCGGGCGTTGGCAGCATCATGCCCTTAAGGCCGATGTCCGCGGTCTGGATGCGGGCGCAGGAGTTGGGGCAGCCGTTGATGTGCAGGGACAGCGCGTGCGGCAGTTCGCCGGACTCCGCGAGGTCGGCCAGGCGGCGTTCCAGGTCAGCGACGGCGGTGGCGGCGGTGACCTTGGTTTCCACGATGGCCAGCTTGCAGTATTCGATGCCGGTGCAGGCGATGGTGCCTCGGCGGAACACGGACGGACGGGCGGAGAGGCCCAGGGCATCCAGCTCGGCAACCAGCGGTTCCACGTGGTCCTTGGCAACGTCCAGCACTACGAGCTTCTGGTGCGGGGTGGTGCGCAGACGGTAGGAGCCGCGGGCCTCAAGGGTGTCCGCGAGCTTGACCAGCTGCGAGCCGGACAGGCGGCCGGCCAGCGGGGTGGCGCCGATGAAGAACTTGCCGTCCTTCTGCTCGTGCACACCGATGTGGTCGCCCGGGGTGGTGGGCTTGGGCGCGGCGGGACCGTCGGCCAGCTTGTAGCCGAGGTATTCGTCCTCGAGGATTTGGCGGAACTTCGCCGGTCCCCAGTCGGCCATCAGGAACTTCAGTCGGGCCTTGGTGCGCATGCGGCGGTAGCCGTAGTCGCGGAAGATGCTGGTGACGCCGAGCCAGACTTCGGCAGCCTCCTCAGGCTTCACGAACGCACCGAGGCGCTTGCCGAGCATCGGGTTGGTGGACAGCGCGCCGCCGGCCCAGAGGTCGTAGCCGACGCCCAGTTCGGGGTGGCGGACACCCACCAGGGCGAAGTCGTTGATCTCGTGGACCACGTCCTGGCTGGGGTGGCCGGTGATGGCGGTTTTGTACTTACGCGGCAGGTTGGACAGCAGCGGGTTACCGATGAAACGCTCGCCCAGCTCCGCGATGAGCGGCGTGGGGTCGATGATTTCGTCCTTAGCGATGCCAGCCACCGGCGAGCCCAGGATGACACGGGGCACGTCGCCGCAGGCCTCGGTGGTGGACAGGCCAACGCCCTCAAGCCGCTTCCAGATCTCAGGGATGTCCTCCACCCGGATCCAGTGCAGCTGGATGTTCTGGCGGTCCGTGAGGTCGGCGGAATCCCGGCCGAAATCAACGGAAATCTGGCCGATGACGCGCAGCTGCTCGGTGGTGAGTGCGCCGCCGTCGATCCTGACCCGGAGCATGAAGTACTTGTCTTCGAGCTCGTGCGGCTCGAGCGTGGCGGTCTTGCCGCCGTCGATCCCGGGCTTGCGCTGGGTGTACAGGCCCCACCAGCGGAAGCGGCCGTGCAGGTCCTGGCTGGGGATGGCGTCGAAGCCGTCCTTGGAATAGATGGTCTCGATACGCTCGCGCACGTTGAGGCCGTCGTCTTCCTGTTTCCAGGTTTCGTTGGCGTTCAGCGGGGTTTTGCCGTCCACTTTCCACTGCCCGTGCGGCTTTGCAGCGGGGCGGGAGGCGCGCGCGGGGCGCTTGGCGGCGGCGGGGTCCACGGACGCTCCGGCTAGAGCTGTATCAGTCATGCATCGACTGTAGGTGCCCGTCTAAGCGCGTCACAAAGGTCCGGAAACGGGAGGTCACCTAGGGAAACAATTCGTCACGAACCGCCGGAGAGCCTTGAAGAAGCCCGCCCGCTGTGCTTCGTTGTGGTTCCCGGGGGGCGCCTATTGACCGTGTACGACGGCGGCGTCGAACCGTTCCAGCGCGATCTCGGCGAGCACCGGCGAGGGCAGCAGCGGTTCCGTCACGAGGTCGGCACCGGCTTTGGCCAGCTGGTCGTGAAAGAACCCCGGCGCGAGGAGGTAGGAGGCAATCACCACGCGGCCGCCGTCGTCCACGGCCCCCGCGGACTCCCCCGCCCCGGCACCTCCGGCCAGTTCCTGGCGCAGAATGGCGACGGCGTCGCGCACCGACGGCTGGGCAGAGGCACCGTAGGCGGGCAGAATCCGGTTGCGCCGCAGCGCCCTGAGCTGGTCGGCGAGCTCTTCCACGCTGACAGCGGCATTGGGATTGGAGGACCCGGCGGCGGCGAGGACGATCGCGTCGCGGTCCGTCACGCCGGCCTCGCGGAGGCGCTGGTCCAGCAGGGCCGCGAGCCGCGGGTCCGGGCCGAGCGGCGCTGCGGCCAGGCTGCCCGGACGGCTTTTCACAGCGCGGGCGATGTCCACCTTGACGTGGTAGCCCACGCTCAGGAGCAGCGGCACAACGACGGCCTGTTGTTCTTCGGGGAGGCCCGCCACCACGTCCACGAGGTCCGGCTCCTGGACGTCCACGTAGGCTTCCCGCACGTCCAGGCCAGGGCGCAGGCCGGCGATGTCTGCGCGCAGCGCGTTGACGTCCGCGGCGCCCTGCGTGCTGGATGTCCCATGGGCGCAGGCGATCATGATCGGGTTGTTCATAGGGGCTAGCGTAACGTTGGAGCCGCCCTGTCCGCCCACCATGAAACTGCCGGGACGCCCTCATGATATTGCCGTTCGACACATTGCCGTTCGGCATCGACCTTGTTTGGCTTGACCTGGCCGGGGTCTTCTTCTTCGCCGTCTCCGGGTCCCTGTTGGCGGCACGGAAGCAGTTCGACCTGGTGGGGTCGCTGCTGCTGGCGTCCCTGGTTTCCCTCGGCGGCGGCGTCATCCGGGACATCATCCTCAACACCACGCCGGCAGCCTTTTCCAACCCCGCATATTTGGTTCCCCCGGTGCTGGCCACTGTCCTGGTGTATTTCCTGTACTCCAGCGTGCAGCGGTACACCTCGTTGCTGGTGCTGTTCGACGCCGGCGGGTTGGCCCTCTTCTGCATCACCGGAACGCTGAAGGCCCTGGCGCTGGGGATGAATCCGGTGGCTGCCGTGCTGCTCGGCGTGACCACGGCGGTGGGCGGCGGCCTGCTGCGGGACATCACCGCCAACGAGGTGCCGCAGCTGTTCAACCCCCGGGACCTCTACGCGCTGCCAGCCTTCAGCGGGTCGGCCTTGACCGCGCTGCTCTGGGTCACCGGCGCCTTCAATGTGCTGACGGCGGGCGCGGTGGCGGCCGTGGTGTTCGCGTTCCGCGTGGCTGCCTGGCGCCGATCCTGGTATGTCCCGCTCGCTGTACGTGGCTTGCACCGGCGGGGCTCCGGCGGAGGCGGGGCTGATGGGGCTGGCAGCGGCTCGGGAGCAGGCCGCAGTTAGCTAGGATATGAGCATGACTGACATGTTCCTCGAGAAGTTCCGCGCGCTTGTTCCGACCCATCTCGAGGACGAATGGCAGGAAGAAGACGGCCTGCCTGCCGACGAACTGGACGCGGCCCTCGCCGAACACCAGTTCCAGGTTCCCCTGGCCCTCCGCGAGTTCTACCTGGCGGTGGGCGGCTGCGAGGACATCATGGAGGCGTACCACTACTTCTGGGATCCCGAAGAGCTGGAAGTGGATGACGAAGGCTTCCTGATGTTCCTCGAGGATGAGGAAGAACAGTTCACCTGGGGCTTCCGCGTAGGTGACCTCGGCATCCCGGACCCCATCGTGTACCGCCGCAACAACGCCCGCGGCCAGTGGAAGAGCGAAGAAGGCACGTTCTCCGAATTCGTCTTCGACATGTTCGAGTGGGCCTTCAACGACGAGGAAGAAAACTAGGGTCCTTCTGCCCTGCCCCCTTCGGCGACCGGCCGCCGCTGGAATTCCCCAGGTTTGGCTGGTCCGCCCGGCGAGCCTCCTCGATCTGCCGGAGTGTCGGCGGGTTCTCGAAGCGAAGCAGGGGAATCTCAGCGCACTACGCGGCCGCGTAGGACCTGCCACACTTCGTCCACGACCTTCTGCGGGTTGTAGACCACCTGCGCGTAGCCGTATCTGAGCACAGCGTAGCCATTCAGGGTGCTCGCATTGTTCCGTAGCCGGTCCTTCTTGACCTGTCTGGGCTGGAGATGCGTTTCGCCGTCGAGCTCCACGATGAGGAATCCCTCCAGCAGGAAGTCCACGATTCCGATCCCGGGAAGATCCACCTGGGTCTGGACGAACATGCCCTCACTCCGGAAGAGGAGCCGGGCCACCACCTCGATGGGTGAACCGGCGGTGCCATCCACCAGGTCCAAGACCCTGCGGGCGGCTCCGTTTCGGTTTCCCGGCAGGTGTCCGCGCAGGTAATCCAGCGTGGTCCTGCCTTGCAGCAACGCGCTCTCCACCATGACGGCGGCCTCGACTTCCGGTAAACACCGCAGGCCGTGAAGCAGCACATCGGTCAAGCCGGCAACTGGCCAGGGCACATCCTGGGGCACCACACTCTCACGATGGACCACAACATCCCCGGCAGCCCCGTGCCGGCAGAGCAGGTGAAGGGCCGCAGGTTGGTGCAGCCGCCACAGCCGGTGGTGTGTGCTGGCCGAGCCGCAACTGAGCAGACCGTTGGCCAGGACCGCACCCACAAGATCGGGAGCGGCTCCCGGCAGTGCCACCACTCCGTGCCGGAGCCGCCGCATCTGGCCTGCTTCAATGGCCACCCGGATGTTCCGATCTGAGAATCCGGCCTGACGCAATGTTGCTGTCCTGGCGACGGAGCCTGCGTACTTGAGGTAAGAAGTGACGTCCATGCTCCCAGCAGAGCCGACCATTGCTCCCGCCGGCAGTGTCCAAATCAGCTATGTGCAAAACCGGGCCGCTGGGTCTCCCCTGGTTTGGGCGCCCGTGCCGGCGTGGCGGCAGGACTCACCGGGCTGCCAGCTGCATCTCCAGGCAAACGTGGGGAAATCCAGCAGGGCCGCAAGCCCAAAAGTCTGTGACACGCACAGTAACAGCAGGCTTGCATCATGTGACAAACCTGTCATACACTGTTCACGGATCCGCTAAACGCCTCCGGCGGGTCTGATGCGAACGGAGATATAGCCCCGGTTCGACACAACGTGTGACTCGTAACGTTGCTGAGAACCGGGGCTATTGCATTTAACGAAGTCCGCCAAGCAAACAGCAAGGGCCCCGGCCAGGTTCAACCCCGCCGAGGCCCCGCTGCACATCAAGAGAATCAGCTGGCGCGGTCCACCACAGCCAGGGCAAAGTGGGCCAGCGACGACTTGACAACACCCTCGGGAAGCGGCGCCAGCGCGGCGATTGCTTCGTCGGCCCAGCGGCGGGCAATCACCCAGGACTCGGCTGTCACGGGGTGCTCGCGCAGCCCGGCCACGGCGGCAGCCAGGGCAGCGTCGGAGGTCAGGTCCCCATCAATGAGCTTCAAAAGGTCGACGGCGGACTGGTCACCGGCCGCAGCATCGCGCCGCAGGAACAGGACAGGCAGGGTGGGCACACCTTCGCGGAGGTCCGTGCCCGGTGACTTCCCGGACTTGACCTTGACGCCGGTGACGTCAATAACGTCGTCGGCGAGCTGGAAGGCCACGCCCACCTTCTCGCCGTACTCCACCAAGACGTCCTCGTAGGCCTCGTCGGCACCGGCGAAGATGGCACCGAGCTGGCCGGAAGCGGCCACCAGGGAACCGGTCTTGTCCGCGATGACGGACAGGTAGTGCTCCACCGGGTCCTCGTCCGGGCGCGGACCTACCGTTTCGTGCAGCTGGCCCAGGCACAGGCGCTCGAACGTCCGGGCCTGGATTCCCAGCGCGCGTGAGCCCAGCTCGGACACCAGGATGGACGCGCGGGCGAAGATGAGGTCGCCGGTGAGTACAGCCACGGAGTTTCCCCAGACCTCGTGGGCTGTGGGGGCGCCGCGGCGGAACGGGGCCGAGTCCATAACGTCGTCGTGGTACAGCGTTGCCAGGTGGGTCAGCTCCACCACCACTGCAGCCTGCACAACGGCAGGCAGCGAGGCGTCGCCAAGGTGGGCGCACAGCAGAGTCAGGAGCGGCCGGATACGCTTGCCACCGGCTTCCACGAGGTGACGCGACGTTGCATCAGCCAGCGGGTCTGAGTTGGCTATGGCCTCGCGGAGCTTCTTCTCCACGCGGGCCAGGTTATTGGTAATGGCGGGGCCTAGTTCGGCGTCCTCCGCGATGGCCGCAAAGCCGGCGGGCAGCTGCAGTCCCGTGGCAATGGCGGTGGTATTGAGGCTGGGTTCGGAGTCCGGCAGGCCGTGCCCGGCGTGCGTCCAGCTGTGGTCTGCGGAGTTAGTCACTGGTTAACCCTAACTTTTTGTTGCGGATACCGCTGATTCGAGGCCGACGGTGTATTGGATGTGGCCGGAACCAGCGACTCCAGGACGCGGATGGCCCGGTCCTCGAAGCCTTTCGCGGCCGGGTCGGTCAGGTTTGCGAGCAGCCGCACCACAAAGCGCATCAGCACGGGAATGGGCATCCCTGTCCGCAGCGCGAGCTTCATAACGGCGGGTTTTCCGATCAGCGCGGCAAATGCCCGGCCCAGCGTGAAGTGCGATCCCCACTGGCCCCGCACATAGTCCGCGTACCCCGCCAGGTGCGCGTCGGCGTCGTACGTTGGCCCGGCAGCAGAGGAGCGAGCGGACGCGTCAATGATGAACTCCGCTGCGAACCGTGCCGATTCCATCGCGTAGGAGATGCCCTCGCCGTTGAATGGCGAGACCATGCCCCCGGCGTCGCCCAGGAGCAGGAGGCCGGGCGAGTAGTGCGGGGTGCGGTTGAAGCCCATGGGCAGCGCGGCGCCGCGGATTTCGCCCACCTGGTTGTCCGGGGTGAAGCCCCACTCGGCGGGCATGGCGGCAGTCCATTCGCGCAGGACCTGCTTGTAGTCGAGCTTGCCGAACTCTCTGGACGAATTCAGGATGCCGAGGCCCACGTTGGAGGTTCCGTCGCCCACGCCAAACACCCAGCCGTAGCCGGGGAGCAGTTTTCCGTCGCGGCCAGGGAGCTCCAACCAGCCTTCCATCCAGTCATCATCGTGCCGGGGCGACGTGAAGTAGGTGCGGACGGCGACGCCGAGGGGGCGGTCGTCGCGCTTGTGGATGCCCAGCGACACGGCGGTTCGCGTGGAGTTGCCGTCTGCAGCGAGTACGACGTCGGCGCTGAAGTGGCGCGTCTCCCCCGTCTTGCGTCCGGACTCGTCCAGAAGCGCTGCGCGGACACCGGTCACGCGGCCGTCTTCAGACCGCAGGGCTTCGGTGACGCTGTGCCGCTCGAGGATTTGGGCGCCGGCGGACTGGGCATGGCGGGCCAGTTCCTCGTCAAAGCCCAGGCGCGTGCGGATCAGGCCGTACTGCGGAAAGTCGGAGACCTCGGGCCAGGGCAGTTCAATGGTGCGGCCGCCGGCAATGAGGCGGAGGCCCTTGTTCCGGCGCCAGCCGTCCGCTTCAGGGTGCGGCAGACCGAGCTTCTGGATTTCGCGGACCGCCCGCGGGGTGAGGCCGTCGCCGCAGACCTTCTCGCGCGGGAAGCTGGTTTTTTCCAGGACGGTCACGTTGATGCCGGCCTTGGCAAGGTAATACGCGGCGGTGGAACCGGCGGGCCCGGCGCCGACAATCAGAACATTCACGCCGTTCAGCGGACGATGTTGCGGCGAAGCTTGGCCACAGGGCCCTTGTGCGCGGCGATGGCTTCCGCGGCGCCCTCCGGCGTGGATTCCAGCGGTTTGGTGGCACGGTGCACGGCCACGATCCCGCCGGTCAGGTTGCGATACGTGACCTTTTCCCAGCCGGATTCCTGCAGCCAAGCGGCCAGGTGGTCCTGGTCCGGCCAGGCGCGGATGGATTCGGCCAGGTACACGTAGGCGTCCGGGTTGGAGGCCACCTTGACGGCGATGGCCGGCAGGGCACGCATGAGGTATTCGGTGTACATGGTGCGCCACAGCGGAACCACCGGCGCCGAGAACTCGGCGATGACCAGCTTGCCGCCGGGCTTGGTGACGCGGAGCATCTCGGCCAGCGCCTTCTTGGGCTCGTTGACGTTGCGCAGCCCGAACGAGATGGTGCAGGCGTCGAAGCTGTTGTCCGCGAACGGCAGGTTGGTGGCGTCGCCGGCAATGAAGTTGATGTCCGGGCGGCGGCGCTTGCCGACTTTGAGCATGCCGAGGGAGAAATCACAGGCGATGACGTCTATGCCGGCATCGGCATATGGCTCGCTGGAGGTGCCGGTTCCCGCGGCCAGGTCCAAGACCCGCTGGCCGCTCTTCATGTCCATGGCGTCCACCACGATCCTGCGCCAACGGCGCGTCTGCCCCATAGAGAGGACATCGTTGACGACGTCGTACTTAGGTGCGACGTCGTCAAACATCGTGGCTACTTCGTCCGGACGCTTTTCCAAGGATGCTCGGTTCACCATGCAATTGTCTCAGACAAACTCGAGAAGGACTTTCGACGAGCCCGTCCGGGGCCCAAAGCAAGGCACGGGCACGGCCCACGCGGCCGCATGTATGCGCGGGAGTAATGTTGTCTCATCATGACGAGCACGTTCCGCACCCTCACAGTCCCCCTGGATGGCAACGCATCTGCCGGCGGACTGCCGCAGTTTCTGGTCCGGGACGACGTCCTCTGCTGGACCCGCCGCGAAGCCGGCCTGGTGGGCTTCGGCGAAATTGCCCGCTTCATTGCCACCGGCCCTGAGCGGTTCCTCGAGGCCGACATCTGGTGGCGCCACCAGGTCCTCGAGGCCAACATCTGCGACTCCGTGGAGCTGCCGGGCACTGGCCCCGTGGCTTTCGGCTCCTTCGCATTTTCCAAGAAGTCCACCCATGTATCGCGGCTGATCGTACCGGAAATCGTGGTAGGCGTCCGGGACGGCCAGTACTGGCTCACCCAGCTGACGTTCGACGACGGCGAACTCACCGAGGCGGGTGCACTCGCCGCCCTGGCGGGCTGGCTAAGTGGCGGCAGCGTGGCTGGTGAGGCCGGCGCCGTTGGTGAGGCCGGCGCCGTCGTGCGTCCTTTACCCTCCGCCGACGGAGCCACCCTGCACACCGGCTCGCTCAGCGAGGAAGACTGGATGGCCGCCGTTGCCGCGGGCGTGGCGGAGATTCGGACCGGTGCGCTGCAGAAACTGGTGCTGGCGCGTGACATCGTGGCCACCGTGCCGTCGGGCGTCAACGCTGCCCAGGTGTTGCGACAGCTGGCCGAGCGATACCGCGAATGCTGGACTTATGGTGTGGACGGGCTGGTAGGCGCTACCCCGGAGATGCTGATCCAGGTGGAGGGCCGCACGGCCCAGGCGCGCGTGCTGGCCGGAACCCTGGACCGTCGCGATGCGCACGGCGAAGCCGGTATCCCCATGGACTATGCCGAGCGGATGCTGGCCGGATCCGAGAAGCAGCGGCACGAGCACGAGATCGCCATCCAGTCGCTGACGTCGCAGCTGGCGCCCTTTTCCGAGGCCATGAACGCGCACGACGAACCTTTCATTTTGGAGCTCCCCAACGTGTGGCACCTGGCATCGGACGTCAAGGCGGAGCTTGCCGAGGTGGAGGGCCACGTGCCCACGTGCCTGGCGCTGATCAACGCGCTGCACCCCACCGCTGCGGTTTGCGGCACGCCCACACTGGTGGCCGGCGCCCTGATCCGGAAGCTGGAACACCTGGACCGGGGCCCGTACGCGGGTCCGGTGGGCTGGCTCGACGCCGCCGGCAATGGCGAATGGGGCATTGCGCTGCGTGGCGCAGTGATTGAGGATCCCCATACCGTTCGGTTATATGCCGGCTGCGGCATAGTGGATGGCTCTCAGCCAGAGGCCGAGTTGGCGGAGACGTGGGCAAAGTTCCGTCCGATGCTGGAGTCGCTGGGCTTCGGCGCCACCTGATTAGGCAGCGTGTCCGGAATCCCAGACATGGGTCGCGTCCCGGGGCTTGATTTTGGTTGTGATTTAGTTATCCAATAGTAAAACTAAGTTTCATGTGATGCACATCTCTCCTTCGGCGATACACTATGAACCGATTTAGTACCGCATACCCCTGCAACAAAAGGTAAAAAATATGCAGCTCAAGTCCCTGGCCCAGGCCAAGATCGCCGCCAAGGCAGCAGCAATCCTGGCCGTCGGCGCCCTCACCCTCACTGCGTGCGGCGGCAGCACCACCCCGGCCGCGTCCGAGGGTGGCATCCAGCTGATTAACGCCGGGAAGCTCACCGTTTGCTCCGACGTCCCCTACGAGCCTTTCGAATTCCAGAAGGACGGCAAGATCGTTGGCTTCGACATCGACATCGCCAATGAAGTGGCCAAGGACCTCGGCGCGGAACTCAGCATCGTGGACAGCTCCTTCGAGGCCATCGAAACCGGAACCGCCCTCACCGGCTGCGACCTCTCCATCTCCTCGGTTTCCATCACTGACGTCCGCAAGTCCGTAATGGACTTCTCCAACCCGTACATGGATGACGACCTCACCCTCGTGGCCACCACCGCATCCGGGATCAAGGACATCAACAGCGCCAAGGGCAAAAAGGTCGGCGTCCAGCAGGCCACAACCGGCGCAAAGTACGCGGCGGAAAACGGCATCGACGCCCAGCAGTTCGAGGACAGCGGCCTCCTGGTCCAGGCCCTCCAGGCCGGCACCATCGACGCCGCCCTGGGCAACCAGTCAATCCTGGCCTACGCCATCAAGGATGACCCCAGGTACAAGCGCGTGGATGACTACGCCACCGGCGAGAAGCTTGGCATCTCCATCAAGAAGGGCAACACCGCCATGGCCGAGAAGGTCAACGGAACCCTGAAGCGCCTGACCGACGACGGCACCCTGAAGAAGTTCCAAACCACATGGTTCGGCGAGACCGCCAAGTAGCCGGCGTTTCGGACTGACCTTTCACAGCCCAGAGAATGACGCCGCTGGGGCCCCGGACAAGCTGCGACGCAGCCCGTCCGGGGCCCCAGCCACGCAAATGAATGTGAGCACCCCATGGCAATGACAGCACGTCAACGGGCCAGAGTGAGCCTGTATGTCCAGATCGGCATCTTCGTTGTGGCCATGGCCGCACTGGTTCTGGCCACCGATTGGAAGACCGTCGGCAACAGCGTCTTCAACTTCGGCAAGATTGGCCCGATGTTCCCGGACATCTTCCTGGTGGGCCTCAAGAACACCCTGATCTACACGTTCCTCGGCTTCGTCGTGGGCCTTTCCGGCGGCCTGCTGCTGGCCCTGATGAAGCTCTCCAGCTTTCCGCTGTACCGCTGGATCGCCACGGGCTACATCGAATTCTTCCGCGGTGTGCCGGCGCTGCTGGTGTTCATCGCCTTCGGCTACGGTGTCCCGCTCGCGTTTGGCGTCCAGTGGAACGTCGCCGTGATCGTCATGATCTCGCTTGGCATGGTGGCCTCGGCGTATATTGCCGAAACCCTCCGCGCCGGCCTGCAGGCTGTGCCTAAGGGACAGCTCGAAGCCGCACGTTCGCTGGGCATGCCGCAGTGGCGGGCCATGGTGTCCATCGTCATTCCACAGGCGTTCAAAATTGTGCTCCCACCACTGACTAACGAGGTCATCCTGCTCACCAAGGACTCCTCGCTGATCTACGTCCTGGGCCTCACTGCCTCACAATACGAGCTCACCAAGTTCGGCCGCGACGGCATCTCCAGCCTGGGCGCAGGCCTGACGCCGCTCCTCGTAGCCGGCGCCTTCTACCTGGTCATCACCATCCCGCTGAGCCTCCTGGCCCGGAAGTTCGAAAGCCGCTCCGCGCGGACCAAGCGATAGGCAGGGAAGCCATGAACGACGTCGTAAATTCCTCCGCCGGCAACACCGGCACCATCAATGCGGCCGGGGTTTCCATCAAGGACCTCCGCAAGTCCTACGGCAGCAACGAGGTCCTTAAGGGCATCAGCCTGGACGTGGCGCCCGGCGAAGTGGTGTGCCTGATCGGTCCGTCCGGCTCCGGCAAGTCCACCCTCCTGCGCTGCGTGAACCTCCTCGAGCAGCCCAACGAGGGCGCCATCCACGTGGGCGGCTTCGAAGCTACCCACCCTGACGTGGACATCGATAAGATGCGCCGCAAAGTGGGCATGGTGTTCCAGCAGTTCAACCTGTTCCCGCACCTTGACGCCAAGCGGAACTGCACCATCGCGCAGACGAAGGTCCTGAAGCGTTCCCAGGAAGAAGCTGACAAGGTGGCCCAGCACAACCTTGAGCGCGTCGGTTTGGGGCATCTGTCCGACCGTTTCCCGGACCAGCTTTCCGGCGGCCAGCAGCAGCGCGTGGCCATTGCCCGGGCGCTGAGCATGGACCCCGAACTGATGCTCTTTGACGAGCCAACCTCCGCGCTGGACCCCGAGACCGTAGGCGATGTCCTCTCCGTCATGAGGAACCTGGCCAAGGAGGGCATGACCATGCTGGTGGTGACCCACGAAATGGGCTTCGCCCGCGAGGTGGCGGACCGCGTGGTGTTCATGGACGGCGGCGTGGTGGTGGAGGAAGGCGTGGCCGAGCAGGTCATTTCCGCACCCACCCAGGACCGCACCAAGGAGTTCCTGCGCCGCGTCCTGGATCCGACGCACATCGACATCGAAGAGTAGGCCGCCCGCGCGTCCGCTTTTCGACGCCCCTGTTACCTGGCGACTCGCATATGCCCTGCCGCTACCGGAATACCGGCCGCGTAAGTGAATATGCGAGTCGCCAAGTGACTTCAGTACCGGGCGGCTGCTCCTCCGACGGCGGCGGCCACGGCGGTCTTGATGCGGGCATGCAAGTCACGGAGGCCAACACGGTGCGTGCGGACTTCGATGATGCTGCGGCCTTTCAGCGGTGCGGCCAGCGCCTCGGCGAGTCCCGCCGTCGTACTTACCGAGCAATGCCCGACGCCGTACGCTGCGGCGAGTGCCGCGATGTCCACGGTGTGGGGGGTGCCGAACAGCCGTTCGACGGCGTCCGTGTAGCGCCCGGATTCACGAACAGCCCCGTGCTCCAACAGATCGAAAATGGCACCACCGGCGTCGTTCAGCACCACGATCCGGAGCCCGGGTTCGGGTTCGCCGGAACCCAGGAGCAGGCCGCCGGCGTCGTGCAGGAACGTGACGTCACCCAGCAGCAGCGTGGTGTCCTGGCGGCCGCCGAGGGCAATGCCGGTGGCGGTGGAGATGGTGCCGTCGATCCCGGCGAGGCCGCGGTTGGCGTACACCGTCGCGCCGGGCCCGGCGGCGGGCAGCCCGGCCAGGTCAACGTCGCGGATGCCGTTGGAGGATCCCAGCATCAACTGGCCGCGGGCGTGCCGCCACACCAGGGCGCCCACCGACGGTCCGGTAGCAGCGGGCTCGGCGGCCAGGACGCCGTCGAGCGCATGCTGCGCTGCGGCCCCCGCCAGCAGCCAGGTATCCAGCCAGTCGGACGGGCCACGGCCGGCGAAATCGGCGAGGTCGGCCAGGTTCTCCAGCGGAAGTTCGGTGCGCCGGCCCGTCTGATACCAGGCCACAGGGACCGGCTGGTACAGCGCGGACGGCACGTCGGCACGCTCCAGAAGTGCGGCAACCGGGCGGGACAGTGTGGGCCGCCCGAACATCACCACCCGTTCGATGGGCTGGGCCGCCGTTGGTCCGAAGTGTTCCAGCAGCAGCCGGTACGGGCCCACGGCATTGGGGCCGAACCGTGCATTTGAGGACGGCTCCGCGAGCAGCGGCAGGCCGTGTGAGCGGGCAAACGCCTCGGCGACGGGCCCGGCGTCGTGCCCTGCTAGAACCACGGTGCGCCGCTCCTCCAGCCCCAAGAGGGCGGGCGGCAGGTCCATGGTGAGCGGGTCGGTGCCGATCCGGAAGCGGGAGTGCCCGGCCGCCGTCGGAAGGTCCTCGTCCGGTGCGGGAACCAGCGGATCGCGGAAGGCCAGGTTCAGCTGGACGGGCCCGGGCGCGAGGTCGGAAAACGCGCCGGTGGCCGCGGCCAGTGCCGTTTCCACCGCGCGCAACGGGCTGCTGCCGGCCTGGACGTCGGCGGCGAACCGTACGTGCTCGCCGAACAGGTCCAGCTGGAGGGTGGTCTGGTTGGCGCCGGTCCCCTGCAGCTCCTCTGGCCGGTCCGCGGACAGCACCACCAGCGGGACGGCCGCGTGGTTGGCCTCCATCACGGCGGGCATAAGATTCCCGACGGCGGTGCCTGAGGTGGTGAGGACGGCCGCCGGGGAGCCGGTGGACAGGGCCAGGCCAAGGGCCGTGAAGCCGGCGGAACGTTCGTCGATGCGGACCAGGAGTTCCACGCGGCCGGATGCTTCGGCCTCGGCGAGGGCGTAGGCCATGGGGGCGGAGCGCGATCCGGGCGAGACCACCACGTACTGGACGCCGCCGTCGATCAGGGCGTCGACGGCGATCCGCGCGGCGGCGAGGGAGTTCAGGGAAGTCTCAGAAGGCACTGGTCCAGTCTGCCACCCCTGGACGCTCTCTCACTTAACGCGCTCAAATGCCAAACGCTCCCTCTTCGTCAAGCTGGTTGTGAGTCATTCATTAGCTGTTGATTGAAGGAGCCGGCGGTGCCCGTTGATAACAAGGGTTTTACGCGTGAAGAGATCCGTGAGTTCATGCATGAGTATTATTTGCAGCCGCACGGGACCAGGAAGGAGTGGCTTGCCTCGAAGTCCATTTCCGACTGGACGTTCCGCAGGTGGCGCAAGATGTTGGTCCAGGGCGATATCGACCGTGGCCTGATTCCGCGGGAGCATGGAGGCATGGTCCCTACAAATCGTGAGCTCTCCGCGTTTGAAAAAG
>NZ_PZKO01000048.1:0-31573 GCF_014926485.1 Pseudarthrobacter sp. AB1 | reverse complement strand
GCGTGCTTTTTCAAACGCGGAGAGCTCACGATTTGTAGGGACCATGCCTCCATGCTCCCGCGGAATCAGGCCACGGTCGATATCGCCCTGGACCAACATCTTGCGCCACCTGCGGAACGTCCAGTCGGAAATGGACTTCGAGGCAAGCCACTCCTTCCTGGTCCCGTGCGGCTGCAAATAATACTCATGCATGAACTCACGGATCTCTTCACGCGTAAAACCCTTGTTATCAACGGGCACCGCCGGCTCCTTCAATCAACAGCTAATGAATGACTCACAACCAGCTTGACGAAGAGGGACGCCCTCTTTCTTTCCTCAGGAAACTGAGAGAGCGTCGGCCATTTAAGCCCGATTAGTGAGAGAGCGTTTGAGGGGGCTACCCCGGTAGCGAACGGCGGCCTTTTTGTCCGCCCGGCTCTATATATTGAAGGCATGACCCAGACTCCGCTGCAGGATTCCGCCAACCCTTCCGCCGCCGCCTCCCCCGCGCCCCCTGTGGCCAAGAAGGTCCCGCACGAGCGGACGCACCACGGCGACACTTTCGTGGACAACTACGAGTGGATGCGCGAGAAGGAATCCGCCGAGGTGGTTGAGTACCTCAAGGCCGAGAACGCCTACCAGGAGGCGGTCACCGCCCACCAGGAGCCGCTGCGCGAGGCCATCTTCCAGGAAATCAAGGGCCGCACGCAGGAGACAGACCTGTCTGTCCCGAACCGCAAGGACGGCTGGTGGTACTTCAGCCGCTCGGTGGAGGGCAAGGAGTACGGCATCCAGTGCCGCGTCCGCGCCCAGGACTCCGGCAACCCCGTGGCCGACTGGACTCCCCCCGCGGTGGAGGCCGGCGTCGAGATCCCGGGCGAGGAAGTGCTGCTGGACGGCAACGTCGAGGCCGAAGGCAAGCCGTTCTTCTCGGTGGGAGGCTCGGCCGTCACGGTGGACGGGAACCTGTACGCCTACGCCGTGGACAACGCCGGCGACGAACGATTCACCCTTCACATCAAGGACCTCCGCACGGGCGAACTCCTGCCGGACGTCATCGAGAACATCTTCTACGGCGTCAGTTTCTCCCCCGACGGCAGCCGCATCTTCTACACCGTGGTGGACGATTCGTGGCGCCCGTACCAGGTCAGGTCCCACGTCCTCGGCACCCCCGTCACCGACGATGAGGTGATTTACCAGGAGGACGACGTCGCCATGTGGCTGGGCTTTGAGCTCTCCTCTGACAGGCGCCACCTCGTGCTGGGCATCGGCTGCTCCGAGTACAGCGAGACCCGCCTGCTGCGTTTCGATGACCCGACGGCGGCCCTCACCACAGTGATTTCGCGGGACGAGCGCGTCCTCTATGAGGCCGAACCGTTCCTGCTCACCGGTCCTGACGGCGCAAAGTCGGAACGCATCATCATCACGCACAACCGCAACGCCGTGAACTCCATGGTCTCCCTCATCGACCCCGCTGAGCTCACCAAACCGCTGGCCGAGCAGCACTGGAGCACCGTCGTCGAGCATTCCGACGACGTCCGCGTCAACGGTGCCGGCGTCACCTCCACGCACCTGATTGTGTCCGTCCGCAAGGACACCATCGAACGCGTCCAGGTGATGGGGCTGGCTGGCCTCGGCACCTCCGCGCAGGAAGCCCCGGTGGAACCCGCATTCGACGAGGAGCTGTACACGGCCGGCGTGGGCGGATCTGACTACGAGGCGCCGGTGATCCGGCTGGGCTACACATCCTATTTCACGCCGTCGCGCGTGTACGACTTTGTGCTGCCCACCCCGGCGCAGCCCGCCGGCGAACTGCTGCTGCGCAAGGAAAGCCCGGTACTGGGCGGCTACTCCGCCAGCGACTACGTGGCCACCCGCGAATGGGCCAACGCCGCTGACGGCACGCGGATCCCCCTGTCGGTGCTGCGGCACAAGGGCGTCAAACAGGATTCGACGGCGGCCGGCCTGGTCTACGGGTACGGCTCCTACGAGCTGAGCATGGATCCGGGCTTCGGCATCGCGCGGCTGTCGCTGCTGGACCGCGGTGTGGTGTTTGTGATCGCACACATCCGCGGCGGCGGCGAACTGGGCCGGCACTGGTATGAGGACGGCAAGAAGCTCACCAAGAAGAACACGTTCACCGACTTTGTGGACGCCACCGACTGGCTGGCCAGCTCCGGGTGGGTTGAGCCGTCCCGGATTGCAGCCATGGGCGGTTCCGCGGGCGGTCTGCTGATGGGCGCCGTGGCCAACCTGGCACCGGAAAAGTACGCCGCGGTGGTGGCGCAGGTTCCGTTTGTGGATGCGCTCACCACCATCCTGGATCCGGAGCTTCCGCTCTCCGCGCTGGAGTGGGAGGAGTGGGGCAACCCCATCACGGACCCTGACGTGTACGCCTACATGAAGTCCTATTCGCCGTACGAGAATGTGCGTGCCGTTGCGTACCCCAAGGTGGCCGCGGTAACCTCCTTCAACGACACCCGCGTCCTGTATGTTGAGCCGGCCAAGTGGGTCCAGGAACTGCGGAACAGGACCACCGGCACGGAGCCTGTGGTGATGAAGATCGAGATGGACGGCGGCCACGGCGGCGCGTCCGGGCGTTATGTCCAGTGGCGCGAGCGCGCGTGGGACTACGCGTTCATCGCCGATTCGCTGGGTGCGGTTGAGCTGCTTCCGGGGGCTGGGCTCAAGTAGCCCATCGGACCCCTGGATCTCGCTCCCCACCCGCTCCCTCACCGGGCCGAATCCGGTGGTTGAGCTTGTCGAAACCCGGATCTCGCGGCTCAGCTGTCATCCCTGCCGTATTCCGGGTGCACAGTGAGCAACTCGGCGAGGGTCTCGAGATTGGCGCGGACAGTCCGGGCCTGGGCTTGTTCCACGAACCGGTCGGCCAGCTTGCCGAACACCCCGCCCAGGCCAGATGCCGCATCGATCCGGAAGTTCAGGCGGGTCCCGTCACCTTCAGGTTCCAGGACATCGGTTACAGTGAATTCCAGCTTTCCTTCCACCGAGCGGGATACAAAGCGGGTTGGAGGCTGGAATTCGATGACCTCCGTTGTCCAGTCGAATTTCCTGCCCACCACCTTGCTGGCGCCCTTGACCCGGGTGCCGACTGCAACAGGCTCGGTCCCGACTGTTTCGGCATGGACGGCCGAGGAGTCCCAGACTGGAATGTTTTCGCCCTTTGACAGGAAATTGAAGACTTCCTGTGGCGGGCGGGCAATGTAGACGTTTTCTTCCACGGTGGGCATCGGATCCTCCTTGGACACGCCTGTTGCCAGCGCGGCATGGCCGGCAGCTAGGCACAACGCCAGTTTGGCCTTGGCCCAGCAGGCAGTCAATGGCCTGAGATTAACCCATCGATTTGCACCATTGCTGCCGTCTTCAGCGCTCAAAGGGCCGTTACGGAGCAATCGATCGGATCTCGACGGGCTCGATCACCGGGACGCTCGATCACCGGGAGCGGGAGCGCCATTCGTCCTCGAGGATCGCATAGACCAGCTCGGTGGCCCACTGGCCCTTGTAATGCCATTTGTCCACCAGCCGGGCTTCCAACCGCATGCCCAGCCGTTCACAGAGAGCGGCGGAGGCGGTGTTCAGGGCGTCGAGCTTAGCCTCGATCCGGTGCATCCCCAGCTCCTCGAACCCCAGCTTCAGCACCGCATCCGCGGCCTCGGCCCCGTAGCCCTTGCCCCGCGCGGCCGGCGCCAGGGTCCATCCGACTTCGCCCTGCCCGCGCCCCGGAAGCCATTTCAGCACCACTTCGCCCAGCAGCCCCGGCGATCCCTTCGCCTCGACGGCCAGGCAAACCCAGTCGTTCTCCTTCTCGAAGACGAGATTGGCGTACTTGCCTACGGACTCCATGGCCTTGGTGTAGCTCTTGGCCTCCCCCGGCAGGAAGCGGGCCGTGTCGGGCAGCGAATGGTAGGCATGGAAGGCGTCCACGTCCGCAGCTTCGAACCGGCGCAGGATCAACCGCTCGGTGCGGAGGGGCAAAGTAATCTCAGGCATGGACTGAGGCTATGCCATGGACCCGGGGTGGACGACGGCGGCAGTCGCCTCTGCGATGGCGCGCTCCTCATCGGTGGGCACCACCAACACAGGGATGACGGACGCAGCCGTGGAAATCACCCGCGGCTCCTTGGACCGCTGACTGTTCAGGCCGGCGTCGAGCTCTATCCCCAACGCACGCAACCTTTCAGTCACCAGTGCGCGGAACTGGTGTGAGTTCTCGCCGATCCCCGCAGTGAACACAAGTGCCTTGGCTCCGCCGACGGCCACATGGTAGCCGCCGATGTACTTTGCCAGCCGGTAGGACGTGACCGCGAGAGCCATCGACGCCTTGGCGTCACCGGCCTCTGACGCCTCCACGACCGAGCGCATGTCGTTGTTCCCAGCGAGCCCCTTCAGGCCTGATTCGCGGTTGAGCATGGTGTCGATGTCCTCCGGCGTCCAGCCGTTCCGGCCGAGGAACACCAGAATGGAGGGGTCGAGGTCGCCCGAGCGGGTGCCCATCACCAGGCCTTCCAGCGGGGTGAAGCCCATGGATGTGTCCACCGAATGACCGCGGCGGATGGCCGTGACGGAGGCGCCGTTCCCCAGGTGGGCGATCACGCCGTCGAACTCGTCCACGGGCAGATCCAGCAGCGCGGCGGCGCGCTGCGTGACGTACTCGTGCGAGGTGCCGTGGAAGCCATAGCGGCGGATGCCGTGGTTCACGTAGAGCTCGTCCGGGACGGCATAGCGCCAGGCATGCTCGGGCAGGGTGCGGTGGAAAGCGGTGTCGAACACGGCCACCTGCGGCAGGTCCGGCCACTTCTTGCCGATGGCGCGGATGCCCAGGACGTTGGCGGGATTGTGCAGCGGCGCGAGGGGGTTGAGGCGCTCGATGGCGCGGGTGATTTCGTTGTCGATCAGCACCGGCTCGGCGAACCGCTCGCCGCCATGCACCACGCGGTGGCCCACCGCCGTCAGCTTGAGGTCACCGAGCTCGGCCTGGATCGCGGCATCAACCTGCTCCAGCGCCTCCGCGTGGTCCCGGGGGCCCTCGATTTCGCCGTCGCCATCACCGCCGTTGCCCATGCCGATCTTCTCGATCAGCCCCTCCGTCAGCACAATGCCGGCGGCCACGTCACGGACCTGGTACTTGAGCGAGGACGAACCGGAGTTGATGACGAGCACAAGCATGGGGCCTCCTGGAGCCTTGGTACCGCGGGCACAGCTGACGAGGGGTGGTGCTGGAACCTGGCGCAGCGCTCCCCTGAATCCACTCTATAAGCTGCCCCTTGGATACTTGAGTTGTAAATGATAATGATTCTCATTAGAGTGATGGGTATGCATATCACTGTGATCAGCTCCCTGGACGGCCTGTGCCGCCAGCAAGCCTGCCAAGACGCGGCCGCGGCCCATCCCGGCGCCGTGGTAGTCCTGCACGACCTGTTGGAGAACGGCGTGGTCATCCGCAGGATCTCCAGCCAGTCCGGGCTTGTGGAGCGCGCCGAGACGCAGCTGGAACACGGCTGCCTGAGCTGCACCGTGCGGCTGGACC
The DNA here is from genome assembly GCF_014926485.1 of Pseudarthrobacter sp. AB1. Taxonomy (NCBI): domain Bacteria; kingdom Bacillati; phylum Actinomycetota; class Actinomycetes; order Micrococcales; family Micrococcaceae; genus Pseudarthrobacter; species Pseudarthrobacter sp. AB1. The sequence continues at coordinate 26,046 of NZ_PZKO01000048.1, read as the reverse complement.
TCGTGCCCACCATCGAGCGGCTGCTGGAACGCGGGGAGACCCAGGCCATCATCGGGCTCCCTCCCGCCGTGTCTGCGGAGGCCGCGATCGGAGCCCTGCGACGTGGCCTTTCCCGCCCGGTGACGATTGATTCCGCTGTCCTTGCCTGCGCCCCTGACACGCTGGAGGACCACATTTGGGACCACCACACCCTGTTTGAGTCCGGGTTCACGCCGGTCCCGGAGGACCAGCGCACTGCTGGTGAATTCCTTATCGGCGAGCTGTCGTTCAATGACACCGTCCTGCTGGCGGAGGTGGACCTGTTTCCGGCCGACCCTGCCCTGCGGGTTCGCGGCGTGCAACTGGTCAGGGAACTGGCCCCTCACGCTGACGTGGCGGAAAACGCCCGCCTCATCCGCCCAGGCCGCCACAACTACCACGACGCCCTGAGCCGGACGGTCCCCGGTTCGGTGCGGATCCCGGCGTCGTCCTCAACGTCACCGTTCACTACCGTCACCCACCGGGCCCAACGGCCGCTGCACCCTGAGCGGTTCCGGCACGCCCTGGCGTCCCTCGCGGAAGGATGCTGCTGGTTGCGGGGACGCCTATGGATCGCCGCCGCACCGCAGTGCCGGATCGCCATCCAGGGCATCGGCCCGCGTGTCTGGCTCGAAAATACCGGACCGTGGCTGGCAGACCAGGACGCCGGCGCGGCGCCCGATCCCCTCAACCATGTGGACGCCCACCTGGACTGGCATCCGGAGCACGGGGACCGCGGAAGCGTGCTGGCCGCGACCGGAGAGGGCATGGACCCGGGGGAAATTGCGCTGCTGCTCTCCGCCTGCGAACTCACCGACGCGGAAATGGAGGCAGGGTTCGCCGGTCTGACCGACCCGTTTCAGCTCGACCCCGCCCCGTCCTGAACGGTCCCGGCTTCACACTGCGCCACCGGTCAAAACGCCACCCACCAACCGCCACCGAAACAAGGAGCAAGACCATGAAAGTCAGAAATTCCCTCCGCGCCCTGAAGAAGGTTCCCGGCGCGCAGATCGTCCGACGCCGGGGCCGCACCTTTGTGATCAACAAGAAGAATCCGAGGATGAAGGCCCGTCAGGGCTGATGCTGCGGGGCGCCTGCCGCGCCTGCCGTTGCGTCAGCCGCGGCAGGGGCTTAGAGTCGGCGGACACGTTGAACTCCGCAGAGAGGGACTTCCATGCCGAACGACACCACTCAGCCCGACAACACCGAACCTGAGACCGCAGACCCCGCCTCCGGCACCGGCACCGGCACGAAGGATCCCACCGTCGTCGAGGGCGCCAACCCGGCCCTGGACGATAGCGGAAAGCCCAAAGCCGCGGAAGTGGGCGAGGCACCTGAGCAACCCAAGGATCCACAAAACCTGGACCTTACGCCCGAAGGACTCTCCGATGAGCCGGCCAAGGAAGAAGACCCGGACAGCTTGGCCAAGCCGGAAAACAGCTAACCTTCAACCGCTGGGGTCGACGACGGCGGCACCCAACCGGGGTGCCGCCGTCGGACGTTAACCCTGGGGCGTGGGCACCTGCGCCTGAATGGCCGTGATGGCCACTGTGTTTACGATGTCCTCCACGGTGCAGCCGCGTGAGAGGTCGTTGACCGGCTTGCGCAGGCCCTGCAGGACGGGCCCGACGGCGACCGCCCCGGAGCTCTGCTGCACCGCCTTGTACGTGTTGTTGCCGGTGTTCAGGTCGGGGAAGATGAACACGGTCGCCTGCCCTGCCACCGACGAGCCGGGCATTTTGGAGGCCGCGATAGAGGCGTCCACGGCGGCGTCGTACTGGATGGGGCCCTCGACGGCGAGATCCGGGCGGCGTGCACGCACCAGTTCGGTGGCCTGCCGGACTTCGTCCACGGCCTCGCCGGAGCCCGAGCCGCCGGTGGAGTAGGACAGCATGGCCACCCGCGGCTCCACCCCGAACTGCACCGCGGTTTCGGCCGAAGCGAGGGCAATGTCCGCGAGCTGCTCCACGTTGGGATCCGGGTTCACGGCACAGTCGCCGTAGACCAGCACCCGGTCCGGCATCAGCATCAGGAACACGGAGGACACGATTTTTACGCCGTCACGCGTTTTGACGAACTCCAGCGCGGGGCGGATGGTGTGCGCCGTGGTGTGCGCGGCGCCGGACACCATGCCGTCCACCACGCCCAGCTGGACCATCATGGTGCCGAAGTAGCTGCCGTCCTGCATGATTTCCAGTGCCTTTGGCAGGTCCACACCCTTGTGCGCGCGCAGCTCGGCGTACTTCTCCGCGAACCCCTGCCGCATTTCCGAGGTGGCCGGGTCCACGATGTTGATCCCGGCGAGGTCGATGCCGTTGGCCGCCGCCAGCTCGCGGACCTGCGAATCCGGTCCCAAAAGGGTGAGGTCGCAGACGTCGCGGCGGTGCAGGATTTCGGCGGCCTGCAGGATCCGGACGTCCGTTCCCTCCGGCAGCACAACGTGCCGGCGCTGCCCCCTGGCCCGTTCGATGAGGTCATGCAGGAACCGCAGCGGAGTCATCCGTTCCAGGCGCGGCAGGTGGAGGCGCTCCACGAGCTCAGCCTCATCCACCCGCCTGGACCACAGGCCCAGCGCGGAAGCCACCTTGCGCCGGTGCCCGGACCAGATCTCGCTGCGGACCTCGGAGACCCGCTTGGCCGTGGTGTAGGTGTCCTCGCTCGCCGCAAACACAGGGAACGGCGCCTGAGCCAGGAGCGGGTAGATGTTGGCGTCCGGGGACAGGCCGCCGGTCAGGATCAGCGCCGACGGCACCGGGAATTCCGGCGAGAACGACGACGCCAAACACGCCACCATCACGTCTGCGCGGTCGCCGGGAACGATCACCAGGGCGCCCTCATCCAGCACGTTCAGGAAGTTGCCCACGTTCATGGCGGCCACCTTGATGTCCCGGACGTCGCGTTCCATGTCCGCGAGGCCGGCGATCTGCCGCACGCCAAGGGCCGCAGCAACTTCGCCGGTGGTGGGCCGGGCGATCTCCTCAAGCTCCGGCAGGACGTACACGGGCCGGTTGGATGCCCCGGGTTTGATCTCCGCGGCGATCTCCGCCATCAATTCAGGGTCGGCGCGGTTCACCATGATGGCCAGCAGCGTGCATTTTTCGGCCGCCAACTCCTTGCGGGCAACCTCGACGGCGGCCGCAGCCTCCGCGACGCTGAGCCCCTTGGCGCCTACCACGGCAACCACCGGCGCGGCGAGGTTGTTGGCCAGCCGGGCGTTGAGGTCAAACTCGACGGCGGCGTCCTGGCCGGTGAGGTCCGTCCCCTCCACGATCACCACATCGCAGTGCTTGGCGATCTCGGCGAAGATCTCCACACAGCGCGCATCGATGTCGGCGCGTTTTCCGTCGGCCAGGAGGGCCCGCACCTCGGCAGACGTCAGCCCGCCCCGGCACCGTTCGTCGTCAAGCGCGAAGCGTGATTTCACCAGGGCTACCATGGGGTCGTCGGCGGCATCCGGGCCGTGGACCACCGGTTTGAAGAACCCGATCCGGTCCGCGTGCCGGTGGAGTGTGTCTGCGAGGCCCAGAGCCACGAGCGATTTGCCCGATCCCGGGGTGGTCGCGCTGACGTAGATGCCTTTGGCCATGGTCCGCCCTTTGCTGTGCGTGGTGCCGGTCCCTCCATCCTTGCACTTCCCGGGCCCGTCACAGGGCACCTGAAACCGCCGCGCCCTTGACATCGGACCTGCATCTGGGATTACCTAATGAACATTCGGTAAATAAAGCTGGAGGCAATGACGCATGGCTGAAGCAGCACTCTCCGGGGCCACCCACCCCATCCTTGAAAACGACTATGCCTCCGAATGGATGGGCGTTGAAGTCCTCGCCGTCAGCGACGGGCACGCCACTATCCGCATGACACTCCGGCAGGAAATGCTCAACGGCTTCGGCATGGCGCACGGCGGAATGATCTTCGCCTTCGCCGATTCCGCCTTCGCCCTGGCCTGCAATCCGGTCAACCCGACGCCGGAAGAGATCAACAACATCACCGTGGCCGCCGGCGTGGACATCAACTTCCTGAAGCCCGCCTACCGCGGCCAGGTGATCACCGCCGTCGCGGACCGCCGGTCCAGCTCGGGCCGCAGCGGCCTGTACGACATCCAGATTTTCGCGGCCGACGCCGGTGCGCAGCCCGATTCGCTACCCAGTTCCGGCACGCCCGGGGAACTCATCGCCGAGTTCCGCGGACGCAGCCGCACCATCCCCAAGAAGTAGGAAAATCATGACCCTCCACGCCCCCGAAACCCCCGCTCCGCAGCCGACCTCCCCGCGAACAGATCCCGTCCTGGACCGCGAGGAAACCATCTCCCGCGACGAACTCGAGGCCCTCCAGCTCACCCGCCTGCAGCACACGGTGGCCTACGCCTACAGCCGGGTGCCGCTGTACAAGCGCAAGTACGACGACGCCGGCATCCACCCCACGGACCTGCGCGAACTCAGCGATCTCGGCAACTTTCCGTTCACCACGAAAGAAGACCTGCGCGCTGAGTACCCGTTCGGCATGTTCGCCGTCCCGCAGAGCGAAGTAGCCCGCGTGCACGCGAGCTCGGGCACTACGGGCCGGCCCACCGTCGTCGGGTACACCAAACAGGACCTGGCCGACTGGGCCAAACTGGTGGCGCGCTGCTTGCGCGCATCCGGCGTCCGGCCCGGCATGAAGGTCCACAACGCCTACGGTTACGGCCTGTTCACCGGCGGACTGGGCGCGCACGCCGGCGCCGAGGCGCTGGGCTGCACCGTGATCCCGATGTCCGGCGGGCAGACCGAACGCCAGATCCAGCTCATCCAGGACTTCGCGCCGGACGCCATCCTGGCCACGCCCACCTACCTGCTCACCATCGCCGACGCTATGGCGCACATGGGGATCGACCCGACGTCGACCTCCCTTAAGTACGCGGTTCTGGGCGCCGAGCCGTGGACGCAGGAGATGCGGCACGAACTCGAAGTGACCATGAACATCAAGGCGTGCGACATCTACGGCCTGTCCGAAGTGATGGGCCCGGGCGTCGCCGGGGAGGCAGTGGAAACCCAGGACGGCAGCCACATCTGGGAGGACCACTTCCGCCCCGAAATCATTGACGCGTTCAACCCCACGGTGGGCAAGGAAAACGTGCTGCGCGACGGCGAACACGGCGAACTGGTATTCACCTCGCTCACCAAGGAAGCCCTGCCGATCATCCGCTACCGCACCAAGGACCTCACCCGCCTCCTGCCCGGCACCGCCCGCCCCGCGCACCGCCGGATGGGCCGCATCACCGGCCGCAGCGACGACATGATCATCCTGCGCGGCGTGAACCTCTTCCCGTCCCAGATCGAGGAAATCGCGCTGCGCATCCCCGAACTCAGCCCGCACTTCCAGCTCGAACTTACCCGCCCCGAAGGCCAGCGGATGGACCAGCTCACAGTCAGGATCGAACGCCGCGACGCCGTGACCGCGGAGCAAAGTGCGACGGCGGCACGCGCCTTGCAGGAGCAGATCAAGATCCACGTGGGTTCTTCGTGTGCCGTTGACGTGGTGGAGCCGGGCTCGCTGGAGCGGTCCAACGGCAAACTGCGCCGGATCTACGACCTCCGGCCCAAGGCATAACCTTCCCTATCTGCGCCGCTACCGGGATTACTGAACGTTCGTGGGAAAATAGCCGGTATGCCCACTACAGCAGCCCCGAACAAGCGCGGCCGTCCCGGTTACGACCAGCAGTCGGTGCTGCTCATCGCCGTCGACGTCTTCAACCGGCACGGCTATGACGCCACGTCCATGGGAATCCTCGCCGAGAACCTGGGCATCTCGAAATCAGCCATCTACCACCACGTGCCGTCCAAAGGCGACCTCCTGAAGCTCGCGCTCGACCATGCGCTGGGCGGCCTGGAATCAATCCTCGAACAGCCCGGGGCGCAAAGCGGCGCGGCGGATGCGCGGCTGGAATTTGTCCTGCGGCAGACCGTGGCGGTACTCGTGGAGCGGCTGCCGTTTGTCACTCTGCTCCTGCGGTTGCGGGGCAATACTGACATTGAGCGCGACGCCCTGGAACGGCGTCGCGCGTTTGATCACGAGGTGGCCGCCCTCATTTCCGCGGCCCGCGACGAAGGATCGCTGCGCCAGGACATCGATCCGCGCACCGTCACGCGCCTGCTGTTCGGGACCATCAACTCAATCGTCGAATGGTACAAACCGGGCGGCTCCCTCACACCGGAAAAACTGGCCGACGACGTCATCACCATCGCGTTCGACGGGCTCCACGCGCAGCACTAGGGAGTGCTGCGCGGCTGCCTGCTGCGAGTCTGCCGAGGCGGTCAGAGCTGGTATTCGGCCTGCATGCCCAACGTCTCGTGAACGCACAGGATGTTGTGCTCCGTGTCCATAAACCAGGCGCACTTCTCGGACTCCGTGGTGCAGATGTGGTTCTCGGTCTTCAGGGTGGGCAGGTCGTAATCCTGGAACCGGACGCCCTTGGCCTCCATGTCCTGCACGATCCGCTCAATGTCACGCACCTCGAAACTGAGGGCCGTGTGCTCGGAGTGTTTCCCGTCCGAGACCGGCAACAACTGCAGCATCGGGCCGCCGTCGTTACCGAGCAATTCGCTTCCATCGTCTGTCATTCCGCGGTGCGGGAGGCCCAGTTTTTCGGTGTAAAAACTGCGGGCGCGCGCTGCGTCATCGACGGGCAGGATGGTTGTGGCTGTGTTCAGGGCTAGGTTCATTTGGCCACCTCCTACGGTGGAAATTTTACGCCTAAGCAGGCCTGAAAGACCCCAACGCTCTCTCACGTAATGCGGGAAAACCCCGACGCTCTCTCACTTTCCTCAAGAGAGAGAGGGCATCCGTCCAAAACCCGCCAAAGGTGAGAGAGCGTCCGGGGGTGGGGCTACTTTTCGACGAGGGTGAGGACGTCGTAGGTGGCGACGATCTCGTCATTCTGGTTGGTCAGGAGCGCGTCCCAGGCCACCTCGCCGTATTCGTCCGTTTCGCGCGGTGTGATCTTCTTGGCCGTGAGGGTGACCCGGATGGAATCACCGGCGGCCACGGGCGTGATGAAGCGGAGGTTCTCCAGGCCGTAGTTGGCCAGGACCGGGCCCGGCGCCGGTTCCACGAACAGTCCGGCGGCCCAGCTCAGCAGCAGGTATCCGTGCGCCACGATGCCCGGGAAGAACGGGTTGGCTTCGGCCGCTTCCTGGTTGGTGTGGGCATAGAAGGTATCGCCGGTGGAGTGGGCGAACGCTGTGATGTCCGCCAAGGCCACTTCACGAAGCCCGGACCGGACGGCGTCGCCAATCCGCAACGAGGCCAGGGACTTCCGGAACGGGTGCGTCCCCTCGGTCTCCATAGTGAAGTTCCGGTCCGCCCCGGTGTGCCAGAGACCGGTGACGGCGGTGAGCATGTTGGGTGAGCCCTGGATGGCCGTGCGCTGCATGTGGTGCATGACAGAGCGGATGCCACCGAGTTCCTCGCCGCCGCCGGCCCGGCCAGGGCCGCCGTGGACCAGATGCGGGACGGGTGACCCGTGGCCGGTGGAACTGCGGGCGTCCTCGCGGTTGAGCATCAGGACACGGCCGTGGTGGGCGGCGATCCCGGTGACCAGTTCGCGTGCTACGGCAGGATCGTTGGTGCACACCGATGCCACGAGGGAGCCGCCGCCCCGGGCGGCGAGCCGGACGGCGTCGGGCAGGTCCTTGTATCCGATCACGGAGGCTACCGGGCCGAACGCCTCCAGCGAGTGGATCGCGTCAGTCTCTGCGTCAGCCCAGCTCAGCACCACCGGCGACATAAAGGCGCCGGCATCCACTACGCCCGTGGCACCGTTGGCAGCCGTGGACGACGGCGAATCGAGCGTTCCGTACGCGAGCTCACCGCCGGCGTCGAGCATCGACTGCACCGCGGCGCGGACGTCCGCAAGCTGCTCGAGCGACGCCAAAGCACCCATGGTGACAACGTCGGCGCGGGGATCCCCCAGCACAACCCGCTCATCCACGCGCTTGCCGATCGCGGCGATCACCGCCGGCACCAGCTCCTGCGGGACGATAGCCCGGCGGATGGACGTGCACTTCTGGCCCGCCTTGACCGTCATTTCGGTGACCACGGACTTAATGAAGGCATCGAATTCCGGCGTGCCCTCCACCGCATCGGGCCCAAGGATGGCGGCGTTGAGGGAGTCCGTTTCGGACGTGAACCGGACGCCGCCCTGCACCACGTTGGCATGCGATTTCAGGGATAGCGCGGTGGACGCGGAGCCGGTGAAGGCCACCAGGTCGCGGTAGTCCAGCACGTCCAGGAGGCCGCGGACCGAACCCGAGATGAGCTGCAGCGACCCCCGCGGCAGGATGTTGGATTCGATGATGGCTTTCACCACGGCCGCGGCCACGTACCCGGTGGGGGTGGCAGGTTTGACGATGGTGGGGACGCCGGCAAGGAACGCGGGCGCGAGTTTCTCCAGCATGCCCCAGACCGGGAAGTTGAACGCGTTGATCTGCACCGCAACACCGGGAATGCGCGTGTAGATGTGCTCGGCCACGAACGAGCCGTCCTTGGACAGCACCTCCATGGGCCCGTCCACCACCACCTGCGAATTGGGCAGCTCACGCCGGCCCTTGGAGCCGAACGTGAAGAGGACGCCGATGCCGCCGTCGATGTCGATCATCGAGTCGATCTTGGTGGCACCGGTCTGGGCCGAAAACGTGTAGAAATGCTCGCGCCGGGCGTTCAGGTACTGCGCCAGCTCCTTGAGCTTGAGCGCGCGCTGGTGGAAGGTCAGCTTGCCCAGTTCCGCCTGTCCCGTGTTGCGGCCGTAATCCACGACGGCGGCCAGGTCCAGACCGTCGGTGCTCACCTTGGCCAGGACTTCCCCTGTGCTCGCATCCCGTACGGGGACAGCCGAAGCTGCCGAACCGGCGTCGGGAGTCCACCAGGAATCCTGGACGAAACTGGGAACGGTCTGGGCTGTGTCGACTGTGGCTTCGGCAGTGGTGGTCATCGTTGACGGGTCCTTCCAACACGGGGACAAACGGGGCCAAGGCTTTACTGACCGTCCGTTCGGTAATATGTCTACAGTACATGACTGTGCCGTACTGCACACTGGAAGTTCAGCCTCGACAAAGGAGACCCATGAGCGCCCTATCCCCTGACGCGGCTGCGCCGGACGCCACCGCCCATGGCGCTACCCCGTGGAAGATCGTCCTCGGCGAGCTCGACGAGAAGATGGGTGTGAAGATCATCGAGGAATCGGTAGAGCGCGTGGTGGCGACGATGCCTGTGGAGGGCAACAGGCAGTCATTCGGGTTGCTGCACGGCGGCGCGTCCTTGGCGGTAGGCGAGGCCGTAGGCTCCTGGGCGGCCGTGATCCACGCCAGCACTTTGGGGAAAACTGCCGTGGGCGTGGACGTCTCAGCGACGCATCACCGCTCGGCGCGCGACGGGCAGATCACCATCACCGCGACGCCCATCCACCTCGGCGGCACCCTGACCACGCACGAGGTCCTGATCACCAACGACGCCGGCCAGCGCCTCTGCACGCTGCGCATCACCAACCTGCTGATGAAGCCCAAGAAGTAGCCCTCCGGCCCAGTTGCCCTGTCACTTGGCGTCGCCATTCGTTACGGATGATGACGCTACGTGATAGATCAACTGCGGGTGGGGCGCTGCCGCTTCCGCCGCTTCACCAAGACCAGGAACACACCGCCGACGGCAAGCGCACCGGCCGCGAGCCCGGCGAACAGGACCAGCCCGGACGCTCCCGTATTTGCCAGGCTTGCCGCCCGGCTGTCACCCAGCGGACGTACGACGGCGGCGCTGTCAGCTGCCGGAGGCACCGCACCGTTCGCGGCTGGTACCTCAGCCGGCCCGGCGGCAGCAGGGATTACTACGGGGGCCGGGGCCTGCGGGGAGAGCTGGCTGACCGGGGTGAAGTCGAAGGCCACGGCTCCGGACGTGCTGAATCCGTTGACCGTTTCGGCCGTGAAACGCAGCGGTCCGGCCACAGCAGGGGCAGTAAACGACCACGCACCGCCGGCATCCACGGGCACCTCAACAGGCGCCCGTCCACTGACGCTGATCCTGATCTTCGAACCGGCCGCGACAGCCGATGCCGGAGCCGCGGCCACCACACCCGTGACGGTCTGGCCGGCGTCGAACGTTGCCCCCGGCGCGGGCGACGTCACCGTTGGCTTGTTGAGGAAGAGTTCCAGCTGGTAGCCGGGGAGCACGGCCATCGCGTCGTCGAGCGTGGCGGCGATGGCGAAGTTCTTGACGAAGCGGCCATTCTCATCGGGGGTATCCCCGGCCGAGTGTGTGCCCACTGCGTAGTTCCCGCTGACCCAGGGCCCGCCGGAATCTCCGCCGCTGGATTGGACGTCGAAGGACAGGAAACCGTAGAAGGCCCGCAGGTCTGCGGGGGCCGAGGTGATACCCCGGACCACGTAGATCCCCACCTCGTCGATAGTTCCGCAGGACCATGCTGACGTGCGGCCGGAGCGGCAGACCGGCTGGCCCACAACCGGGGATGCCGTTCCGATGATCTTAACGTCCGGGCCCGGCTCTGACGGATCGCCCCACGTACTGGCGGCGGGCAGTGGGTCCAGGTCCGCGCGGAGTTCCTCAATGACGGCGATATCCGTTCCGACGTTGCCGGGGTTGGCCGGGTCCAGCGGATGCAGGACGGTGGAGTTTCCAGGTCCGCCGAACTGGCTGAAACCAAACTTTCCGAGCAACCCGGCAGGCACCCCTTGGAATTGGAGCGTGGCCGTCTTCGCGTCGCCGTCAGCGCTGCAATGGCCGGCCGTGAGGACTGCAGGGAGGCCCGCGGGGTCAAAGGCCGAGAAACCTGTGGAACAGATAATGCCGTTGTCAGCGGCGTAACCCAACCCTCCGGGGACGTCTGCCTCGGGCGCGAGCGGCGCCCCGGCGTCGAGTTCCACGTTGGCGTAGCGGGCCACGAACTCTGCGGGCGAGACCTTGCCGTCCGCGGTGGGGCTGGTGCGGTTGGGATCAGTGAGACTCGAATTTCCGGCGTTGGCCACATCAGGAACTGTGGCCTCGGACCCGTTGATGCCGCCCGCGCGGACTACGAACTTGCTGCCGGTGAACGCCACGGCCTGCAACCCGTCCGCGCCCACGTCGCGGAGGTACGCCTGGTATAGGTCCTGGGTGCTCCTGGCCAGTTCGGTCCCGGTCGCGGGAGAAGCAGCGTTCGACGGAGGCGCGGCAGACGGTGCGTCGAGGGCGACGGCCGGGATAGTCACGCTGAGCCGGGCCACCTCAGCCTCCAGCTCGGCTCCGGAGCCGGCAACCTGAATGCTGCTGTCGCGGATCCGTGTTCCGAGGTAGCCGGGGATGTCCCGCAGGGCCGCGGCAACGTCTGCGGCCTGCTTGCCCAGCTGGCCGGCAGCCGCGAACTCGTCGGGGGTCAGGCCAAGATCGCGGAGGGCAGCTTCCCGAAGGCCGGCGTCGCTGGGCTTAGCGTCGCTCGGCTTCGCGTCGCTCGGCTCGACGTCATTAACTCCGGAGCCACCAACCGCCGTCGGGCTTTCCACAACCGCCGGCGGCTCAACCGCCGGCTGCTCGACACCCCAGGCCGGCACGGCCCCGAGCCCCACGGAAAGTGCCACTCCGACAGCCGCTGCTGCTGCAATTACGCGTTTCAAACTGTGTGCCGTCGCTTTCGTTCTATTCATCTGTATCGCTCCGCCGTGCCGTGTACGCGGCTACCACCGCGGCAAGGCACAAAGCTGCCCCACCCACCATGAGCAAGATCTGGCCCGGGAGCCACTCGCCGCCGACGGTCCCGTCGCCGAGCCCGAAGTTATCCTCCGTAGTCCCGAAATCTGAAGCGAGGACGGCCCAGAACGGCCCGGCCACCAGCATCACCCCTCCGGCCACCGCGAGCGACGCCGCCACATATTTCATGGACGTCATGGCGCCACCCGGCTGCCGAGCAGGCTTGTGACCGCTTCCAGTTCGGCCTCGGACAGGCCGTTGCGCAGCAGGAATTCACGTGTGTCCAGCTCCCGGACAAAGCCCACCACGGCCCGGCTGCGCCGCTCCAGCAGGGGTGTGAGTTCATCGTCATCGATGTAGCGTTCGCCGGCGTGGGGCGGGCCGTGCGTCCGGAAGCGTTCGTTGATGCCACGGGCGGCTTTGGCGTAGCCGTCCGCCAGGAGCTGGTCCGGATCGCCGGCCAGGTCCTGCAGCATCGCCGCGACCATGCCGCTGCGGTCCCGGCCCGCCGCGCAGTGAACCACAACGGCGCCGGCTTCGGCTGCCGCGACAGCGCGGAACACCGCCACGAACTTCTCCGGGTAGAGCCGGACATTGTGCAGGTAGTGGGCGGGGTCGTTGAGGTACGGCCCGCAGACGGCGGTTAACCGCGGATCATCGGGTTCTTCGGTGGGGGCCGAGACGATCGTGATGCCGGACCAGGCCGCTTCAGCCACGGCGGGGTCGGTGTCCCGGCGCCGCGCTTCCCGGGAGTTACGGAGATCAATCACGGTGCGGACGCCGTCGTCGTACGCCTGCCGCCAACCCGCTTTGGTGAGCCATTCGCGGCGGCCCATCCGGTAAACGCGGCCGCCAACATGCCAGGCATTCACAGCCCCGTCCCAGCCCACGGCTCCGCCTGTCGTCTCCACCCGGACAGCTAACCACAAAGCCGCACTGCCTGCACGCGATAGGCGCGTCATCGGGCAAAACCGTACCAGTCAGTCGTGCTTGCCGAGCCTGTACTCCAGACCGTTCCGGACCATGGGCCATTCGTGCTCAAGGATGGAGAACACCACGGTGTCCCGCAGCACACCATCCGCGGTCCGGGAGTGGTTGCGCAGCACGCCGTCCTGCTTCGCACCAAGCCTGGAAATTGCTTCGCGTGACTGGTGGTTGAGCCAGTGCGTCCGGAACTCGACCGCCGGGCAGCCAAGGGTCTCGAACGCGTGGCGCAGGAGCAGCAGCTTGGAGTCCGGGTTGGTGCCGGTGCCCTGTACTGACGCCGCATTCCAGGTGGAGCCGATCTCCACGCGGGGAGTGCCGGCGTCGATATTCATGTACGTGGTCATTCCGATGATCCGCCCCGGGCCGCCGGACACTGGATCGATCAGCCTGGTGGTGAACGGCAGCATGGAACCCTGCTCCTGCAGAGCCAGCCTGCGGTCGATCTCTGCGGCCATCCCCCGCGGCGTGGGGACGGACGTGTACCAGAGGTTCCACAGCTCGCCATCCTGCGTGGCCGCCACCAGGCCATCGTGGTGGTCGCGGCGCAGCGGCTCGAGGATGACGTGTTTGCCGGTCAGGGTGAGGGGTTCAAAGCGGGTCACCCGGAAATCCTACTCAGCCCAGTCGAAGAATCCCTTCCCGGTCTTCCGTCCAAGCTCGCCGCGGGCCACCTTGTCCTTGAGGATCTGCGGCGGCGCGAACCGCTCCCCCAGCGTTGAATGCAGGTACTCGGCGATGCCCAGCCGCACGTCCAGGCCCACAATGTCCGTGGTTCTCAGCGGGCCCGTGGGGTGTTTGTAGCCCAGGACCATGGCGGCATCGATGTCCGCCGGCGATGCCACGCCCTCCTCCAGCATGCGCATCGCCTCCAGCGCGATGGCCACGCCCAGCCGTGAGGAGGCAAATCCCGGTGCGTCATTGACGACGACGGCGGTTTTGCCGAGTGCGTCGACCCACCTTTTCGCCGCTGCAGCCAGGTCCCGGGACGTCTGCTCGCCGAGCACCACTTCAATAAGGGTGGAGGCGGGGACAGGGTTGAAGAAGTGCAGGCCGAGGAAGTTCTGCGGGCGCTTGAGTTCGCGGGCCAGGCCGTTCACGGACAGGGACGAGGTGTTGGAGGCCAGGAACGCGTCATTGGTCAGACGCTCCTCGATGCCGCGGAGTGAGGTGATCTTCAGGTCCCACTCTTCGGGCACGGCTTCGACCACCAGCTGGCGGTCCTTGAAGTCGTCGTAATCCACCGTGACATTGAGCCGGGACACCATCTCATCCAAATTTCCGTCAACTGCCCCACGCTCGATGCTCTTGGCGGCCGCGGCTTCCACCCGCTCACGGGCTGCCTCGGCGGACGCTTCATCCCGCTCCACCACCAGGACGTTGGCCCCGTTGATCAGAAACGCGTGGGCAATTCCCGCGCCCATGCGGCCGCCGCCCAGGACGCCGACTGTGGCGGGAAGGTTCGGGTTCGTCATGATTGCTTCTTCTCTGATTTCTTGTCGAGGAACGCCTGCATGCGGTCAAACTTGGCCTGGGATTCGAAGAGGATCCCCTGCGCCAGCTGGTCAATCAGCGGGTGGGCTTCGGCCGGGGCGTGGAACACCGACTTCGTGATCCGGACGGCCAGCGGGTCCTGGCGGCCGATCCGGTCCGCCAGGTTGTGCGCGGCGTCCATCAGGTCCGCTGCCTCGTGGATTTCGGTGATGAGGCCGGCAGCCAGGGCCGCCTCAGCCCGGAGGACCAGGCCCGTGAGCAGAATCTGCTTGGCCAGCGGCTCCCCCACCAGCTCCTTCAGCCGCCAGCTGGCCCCGGCCGCGGCCAGAATGCCGAGCCCTGTTTCTGGGTTGCCGATCCGGACGCTGGGCGTTCCGATCCGGAAATCCGCAGCATAGGCGAGCTCCGCGCCGCCGCCGAGGCAATACCCGTCCAGGGCGGCTATGACCGGCATGGGCAGCTTGGCGATCCGCACGAAGATGGTGGAGTTAATGCCCTGCAGGGCATCATCGCGGCGCCGTTCGCGCAGCTGGGAGATGTCCGCGCCCGAGGCAAAGACGCCGTCGACCCCTGAGATGATCAGGACTTTGGGATTCTGCTCCAGCGCGGCGCAGACCACATGAAGTTCATCCACCATCTGCTGGTCGATGGCGTTCCGGACCTCCGGGCGGTTGAGGCGGACCACCACGCGGTCCTCCCGCTCCTCGACCAGGAGGGTGCCGAATTCAACGGTGCTTAAGTGTCCGTTCGCGCTTTGTCCGTTCGCGCTTTGTCCGTTCGCGCTTTGTCCGTTCGCGCGTCCCGGGGCGGGCATCAGATGCGCTCCAGCAGCATCGCGGTGCCTTGGCCCACGCCAATGCACATCGTGGCCAGCCCAATCCTGGCATCCTCGCGTTCCATCCGGCCCAGCAGGGTGATGGCGAGCCGTGAGCCGCTGGAACCGAGCGGATGCCCCAGACTGATGGCGCCGCCGTCGTTATTCACCGTATCCGGGTCCAGCCCGAGCCGGCGCATGCTCGCGAGTGACTGCGTGGCGAACGCTTCGTTAAGCTCGACGGCGCCCAGGTCACCGACGCTGAGGCCGCTCCGGGCGAGCACTTTCTGCGTCGCCGGGACCGGGCCGATGCCCATGATTTCGGGTTCGCAGCCGGCGGAGGCGCCGTCGATGATCCGGGCCCGCGGCGTCAGGCCAAGCCGAGCGATGGCGGCCTCGGACGCGACGATGATGGCCGAAGCGCCGTCATTCAGCGTGGACGAGTTCCCGGCCGTGACCACGGAACCGCCCGGAACCACCGGGCGCAACCCTGCAAGGACCTCCAGGGTGGTGCCGGCCCTTGGGCCTTCATCGGTGTCCACCACCGTTGCGGACTTTCGGGACTTGACCGTTACCGGGACGATCTCGTCCGTGAACCGTCCCGCGGCGATGGCGGCGAGGGAACGCTCGTGGGAGCGGACCGCGAAGGCGTCGGCGTCCTCACGGCTGATGCCGTCCACGCGGGCCACTTCCTCGGCGGTCTCCGGCATGGAATAGGTCATCTTCCCGTCCCGGGCGAGCCCGCCCTTCTGGAAGAGCGGGTTAACGAAGCGCCAGCCGATAGAGGTATCGAAGATCTGGCCCGGCTTCGCGAACGCCGCGGCCGGCTTCTCCTGGGCCCACGGCGCACGGCTCATGGACTCCACGCCGCCGGCAATCACCACATCCGCGGCGCCGGACTTGATCATGTGGCTGGCCTGGATGATGGCGCTCAGCCCCGACGCGCACAGCCGGTTGACCGTGATCCCGGGGATGTGGAGGGGCAGACCGGCCAGCAGGGTGGCCATCCGGGCGACGTTGCGGTTTTCCTCACCCGCACCGTTGGCGTTGCCGAGGATGACTTCCTCGATGCTGTCCGGGTCAAGGCCCGCACGGGACACGGCCTCGCGGATCACCAATGCAGCCAGATCATCCGGGCGGACCGCCGACAACGCACCGCCGTACCTGCCCACGGGAGTGCGGACACCGCCAACAAGAAAAGCCTCGACCATCAGAACATCCTTTACGCCAGGGAGCCGGAATATTCGGGACCGTCCAGTGACCGCCCTATTTACCGACCGTTCGTTCTATAAAGAGTACACTCACAGAACCACGACGCCGAGATGCCCGGCCAGAAGCGGCGCCAGCAGGCTCAGCTGATAATCGTCGATCACCACACCGGTCAGGTTCCCGAGGCCACTGATGGTCCGGAAATCCGTGCCACGAAGGTCAAAGTCCTTCAGCCGCGCGCCGGTGAGATCCAGAGTTCCGATGGTGCAGTTCTTCAGCGCCACGCGCGTCCCGGAGGCGGAGCCGAGGTCCAGTTCGTTGATGATGCAGTCGCTGATGAGGACGTCGGTCAGCTTGGACCCGCGCAAATTGAGGAAGTCCAGCTTGCCGCCGTCGATCCGAACGGACTGCCAGCCGGTCTCATACAGTTCAGCCGAGCCCAGCCGCGGATTGTTCAGCTGCACGTCCCGCCACGCGGAGCGGGCGGCCCGGAACACCGGCGCGTACAGCTCGGACAGGATACAGTCCCGGAAAGTAGACCCCCGGAGCTGGGTGTCATTGAAAGAGACGCCCTGGAACTCACACTCGGCGAAATCCGTGCCACTCAGCTCCAGACCGTCAGCCGCCGCACGGCTGTACCGGACGCCGTCGTACCTTTCACCACGCTGGAAGTGCGGGGCTGGATCATCCGTGACATCCTCCAGGCTGACCGGCGAGAGCCGGGGAGCCGTTACCCTGGGGGCCTTTGCCGCCACTAGAGCGATTCCGCTTTGGCCGCGATTTCCGCCAGGTCCTTGGCGAGGGCCTTGCGCGTCATGCTCATGCCCAGCTTGCCGAAGAGGGCCATGGTCACCTTGCTGACGAACGTGGGTTTGGCGACGTCGGCGCCGAAGGTCAGCGTCAGGTCCGTCCCGCCGTCGCGCTCGGCCAGGCTGAGGCGCGACGTGTAATCGGCCCCGCCCTGGAGAGCCTTGACCATGGTGCTGCGGGGAGGATCGGCCTGCGCCACCCACATCTCCACAGTCTCCGAGCGGCCCATCATTGTGCGGGTTTCCTTCCAGCGCGTCCCTTCGCCGTAGGGCCCGTCACTGAGCATCTGCACAGCGTCGATGCCGGAGAGGGTGGCTGCGGAGCCCGGGATGTCCGAGATGACCGCCCAGACCTTTTCCGGCGTGGCATGGATGTGCTGGGTCAGGCTTGTGCTGTGTTCCATGCTTCGAGCCTAGTCGGGGGCACTGACATCCGACAGGCAACCCGTCTCCGGATCCCTTGAAATAGTAAGCATGCTTTGTGTTATTCTGAAAACGCATTGTCAGTTCAACGGGAAACGAAAGGCGGCCAGACACATGGGCCTCGGAGACAAGATCGGTAACGAAGCAGAGCACCTGGGCGGCAAGGCCAAGGAAGCGGCCGGCAACGCCACGGACAACGACAAACTCAAAGCCGAAGGCCAGGCGGACCAGGTCAAGGCTGACGCCAAGAAGGTCGGCGAAAACGTCAAGGACACCTTCAAGGACTAATCCTCCACATTCGAACGGCGGCGGATTCCCATGGGGATCCGCCGCCGTTCCTGTGTCTGCCCATCCCGTCGATCAAGACCGGCGGCTACCCTTGGCCCATGACGTACGTGGACCTGAGTGCCCAGAGTGCCGCTGCCGGAGGTTCGCCTTCGCTCGGCGGATATCTCGCCACGCCTGCCAGGCCAGGTCCGTTTCCCGCGGTCCTGATGATCCACGAAGCCTTCGGCCTGAACGACCTCGTTCGCGGCCACGCAGACCGGATGGCCCGCGCCGGGTACTTGACACTCGCGGTGGACCTGTTCAGCGACGGCGGCCCGCGCCGCTGCCTGGTCAGCACCATGCGGAGCATGCTCCGGGGAAGCGGCCGGGCCTTCACCGACCTCGCCACCGCCCGGACCTGGCTGGCCACTTCGCCGCTTTCCACCGGCAAAACCGGGGTGATCGGATTCTGCATGGGCGGCGGATTCGCGCTGCTGGTGGCCCGCGACGGCTTCGACGCGGCTTCGGTCAATTACGGCCGCCTGCCCGGCAATCTCGAGGAAGCCCTCCAGGGCGCCTGCCCCATCGTGGCCAATTTCGGCGGCCGGGACCGCACTCTCAAAGGCGCGGCGGACAAGCTCGAGACCGCACTGGACAACCTCGGCATCGAAAACAGCGTCAAGGAATTCCCCACCGCCGGGCACGCCTTCCTCAATGAAACAGACCTGGGCCCGGCAGTTTTCCGGCCGCTGATGCGGGTCATGGGCATCGGCCCGGACCCGGGATCCACCCCCGAAGCCTGGCAGCGGATCGAAGACCACTTCGCCCGGCACCTCAAGAGCGTGGACGCCAACTGGACCTGAGCGCTCCAGCCCAGTTAGTCCCCTGGTTCCCCCTCGGTCACCGCGGACACGCCAGGCTTTTGGGCGCGCCCCGCAAAGCAAGTGGGCAGGAACGCGCGCGGGGGATCGACGGGCTCAACCGACGACGGCGGCGGGCCGCCCCCGAAAGGGTGACCCGCCGTCGTCGGACTTCTCAGTGTCCGTCCGCAGAGCGTCCGGCTGCTGAGGCGAAAAGACCTAGCAGAAGAGCTCGCTCTTGGGCTCGTTGTTCCGGACCTTCTGCCAGCCGAGCCACAGGACCAGGGCGAAGAACGGGATGGTTGCCAGGGTCCAGAGGCCAAGGTGGAAGACCTCGCCGGACTTGCTGGTCATGGTGTCGAAGCCGATGAGCACCGTGATGGCCAGCAGGGCGATCAGGCCGGCCCAGCTGCTCCAGGTTCCGCCGGGCGCGGGCAGGGAGGAAACCTTGCCCTTCTTCTTGCGCAGCGCGATCTGGCTGGCGAAGATGGCTCCCCAGGTGAAGATCACGCCGATCGAAGCGGAGTTGAGCGCCAGGTCGAAGGCGTGTGAGCCGCCGAGCCAGATGTTGAGCAGGATGCCTACGAGGTACACGGCGCCGATGGCCAGGATGGCGGCGTACGGCACGTGGCTCTTGGACATCCTGGTCAGCCACTCCGGGGCGTGCCCGTTGTTGGCCATGGTCCGGAAGATCCGGCCGATCGAGTACAGGCCCGAGTTGCAGGAGGACAGCGCGGCGGTGATGACGATCATGTTCATCACATCGCCCATCCAGCCGAGGCCCATCTGGCCGAAAACGGTGACGAACGGCGAGGTGCCGGCCACGTACTGGTCCGAGGGCAACAACATCGCCAGGAGCGTCACGGAACCGACGTAGAACACCACGATGCGGAAGACGACGGCGCGGATCGCCTTGGGCACTTCCTTGGCGGGGTCCTGCATTTCACCGGCTGTGATGCCCACGAGTTCAATGCCGTTGTAAGCGAAAATCACGGCGTTCAGGACGAGGATCATCACCAGCGCACCCTTGGGGAACATTCCGCCTTCGGCTGCAAAGAGGTTGTTCACCGAAGCGTTGCCGTCGCCCACCTGGGCGTTGGTGACCACCATGAAAGTGCCCACGGCCAGGAAGATCACGATGGCGCCGACCTTAAGGCAGGAGGCCCAGAACTCGAATTCGCCGAACACCTTGACGCTTAGGAGGTTGACGCCCACGAGCAGCAGCAGCGCTGCAATGGCGGACAGTTCAACAGGCACGTTGGGGAAGAAGAACTGGAAGTACAGTCCGATCGCGATGAGTTCGGCGATGCCGGTCATGGCCCAGTTAATGAAGTACATCCAACCGGACAGGTACGCGCCCTTCTTGCCGAACATCTCACCGGCGTAGCTGACGAAGGAACCCGACGTCTGGCGGTACATGATCAGCTCGCCCAGGGCCCGCATCAGCAGATAGGCGATAACGCCGGCAATGGCGTAGGAGAAAATGAGCGCAGGGCCGGTGGAGGCCAGGCGGCCGCCTGCACCCATAAAGAGGCCGACGCCGATGGCGCCGCCCATGGCAATCATGGTGACCTGGCGGCCGGTCAGGGATTTTTTGTAGCCCTCGGCGCTGAGGGTGGAGTCGACGACGGCGGATTGCGCCGTGGGGCTCTCGAGTTCTGTGGGGGTACTTTGAGGCACAACAATTCCTTGTGAGTTCGGGGGGATGGCCGGCACCGGAAACACCAAGTTTTTGTCCAGATAATTCGGACTTTGGGCCCTCTAAGGGGCATTATCTGGACAAAAACTCTCAGGTGTCGAAGGTTCGCACGGCCTGTCCATCCTACAAGGTCCGAACCGCAGCAAGTGACGAGGGCTACACTCGCGCCCGGTTAAGCCAAACTATTGCCACGAATGTGGGGATACGCCAGAACAATATTCTGTTCAGCATCCTCCTGGACACCGTATGTGCGCAGAGGTTCGGCGCCGGTGCTGGAGCAGCCCGTTTCCAGGCTGAACGCGTGCTGGTGCAGCGGGCATATCACCACCTGCAGGTCGACGGTTCCGTCCGCAATGGGACCGCCCCGGTGTGGACAGACGGCGGACAGGGCGCGCAGGGATCCATCCCTCAGCCGGAAGACCGCCACCTGCTCACCGTCGACCCCGAAGGCACGTCCTTCGCCAAACGGGATCTGGTCCACCGGGCCCAGGACGTGGCTTTTGGTGCCGACGCGCTTGGCGCCTGTCGTGTCGGCGCTCATCGGACCGGCACCTGAGGCAGGACGGTGAGCGGAAGCGACGTCCGGAACTGGCCCGGCGTGAGCGGATCGTCGCGTTCGCTCCACGGGTCCACGTAGCTGTCCACGGCGGCCTGCATCGCGGCGTCCAGTTGCGCGGCAATGCCTTCGGAATTGTCCACGATCACCGCGCGGAGATGCTCAATGCCCACCCGCGGCACAAAGGCGTACGTCCGTTCCAGCCAGTTGGCCTGCTCGCGGTAGTACTGCATAAAGCGGCCGGTGAGCAGCTTAACCTCTTTCGGATCGTCCACTGTGGCCAGCAGGTCGCCTTTGCGGATATGGGCTCCGGCCGCGCCCCCGACATACAGCTCCCAGCGGCCGCCCTCCACAGCCACCACACCCACATCCTTGACCAGCGATTCAGCGCAGTTCCGCGGGCAGCCGGACACAGCCAGCTTAAGCTTGGCCGGCGACTCGATCCCCTGGAACCGGGACTCTATCTCGATGCCCAACTTGGTGGAATCGCCTGTGCCGTAACGGCAGAAGTCCTTCCCCACGCAGGTCTTCACCGTGCGGAAGCTCTTGCCGTAGGCGTACCCCGAGGGCATGTCCAGGTCCGCCCACACCTGCGGCAGGTCCTCCTTCGGGATCCCCAGCAGGTCGATCCGCTGCCCGCCGGTCAGCTTGATCAGGGGTACCTTGTGCTTTTCGGCGACGTCGGCGATCCGGCGCAGCTGCTGCACGGACGTCACTCCACCCTTCATCTGCGGGACCACGGAGAACGTGCCGTCGCGCTGGATGTTGGCGTGCACCCTGTCGTTGATGAAGCGGGCATCGCGTTCGTCGATGTACCGGTCCGCGAGCATCATCTTCAGCAACGAGGCCAGCCCCATTTTGGACTTCGCGTCCTCGGCGCTGCCGGGGGCCAACGCCGTGAACACCTGGGACACGGAGCGCAGGCCCAGCTTCTGGATGGCGGCCATCAGTGACGGCTTGTCCAGCGGGATTCCGGGAACGTAGTAGCTGGCGGCCGGATCCTCTTCAACTGCGCCGTCCGCCGCCCACTCCACCACCTGCCTGACCAGGAGCTTGCAGGAACCGCAGCCCTTGCCTGCCCGGGTGGCGTCCATGGCGCCGGAAACGGAGGTGCAGCCACCTTTCACGGCGTCCACCAGGGCCTTCTTGCTGACGCCGTTGCAGTTGCAGACCTGGGCGCCGTCGTCGAGCTCCGCCACGCCCACGTCCTCCCCTGGCCCGCCAATGTCGAACATCAGCGCGATCCGCTCCTCCGGCAGCGGCAGCCCGCGGTCGTAGGCCTGCGTCAGGTATGCGACCTTCCGGCTGTCCCCCAGGAGCGTGGCGCCCACCATTTTGTTGTCGCGGACCACGATGGACTTGAAGACACCGCGGCTGGGCTCCGAGAAGACGATGTGCTCGTCCGTCTCGAGCTCGGGGCCGTGCAGCCCCATGGACGCCACGTCGACACCGGCCACCTTCAGCTTCGTAGCGGTCCGCGAGCCAAGGTAGGCCGCAGACGTATCGGCACCGGTCACGTGGTTGGCGAGCACCACGGCCTGTTCCCACAGCGGCGCCACCAGGCCGTAGACCTCGCCGCGGTGCTGGACGCACTCCCCCACGGCATAGATCTCGTCTTCGTCCTGGACCAGGAGCCTGTCATCCACCACGATGGCCCGCTCCACCGGCAGCCCGCTCAGCACCGCCACGTCCACGTTCGGCCGGATCCCCGCAGCCACCACCACCATGTCGCACGCGATGTCGTCCCGGTCGCGGAGGCTGACTCCGCTGACCCGGTCCGTACCGAGGACAGCAGTGGTCCGGCTGGACGTGTGCACCCGGATACCCAGGGCCTCCACGCTCCTGCGCAGCACCGCGCCGCCGTCGGGCCCCATCTGAGCATTCATGAGGTGCCCGCCCGAGTGCACCACCTCCACCTCGATCCCGTGGCTTTTCAGGCCGTAGGCCGCCTCGAGGCCCAACAGGCCACCACCGATCACCACCGCCCGCCGGTGGTGCTCCTGCTGGGCGTGCTGGACCATCCTGCGTGTGTCGTCGATGGTGCGGAACCCGAAGACACCGTTCTTCACGGACCCGCCAGGGGTGTAGAGCCCGTCCATCGGCGGCATGTGGGAGCGGCTGCCGGTGGCGATGATGAGGGTGTCGTAGGGGGTCACCCTGCCGTCGTCGGAGAAGACGTGCTTGGTGAACTTGTCGATCCGGTCAACGCGGACACCGGCATGCAGGGTGATGCTGTTCTCCCGGTACCAGGACAAAGCGTTCAGGAAGATGTCGGCATCGCTTTCCTCGCCGGAGAGGACGTGGCTGAGCATGATTCGGTTGTAGTTTCCGTACGGCTCGTCCCCGAACATGGTGATGGTGAACTGGTCCGCGCCGCCGCGGGCCAGGATCTCCTCCACAGCCCGGGCACCGGCCATCCCGTTGCCCACTACCACCAGCCGACGGCGCGGCGCGGCGCCTGAGTGCCTGCCCTCCGGCCGGTCCAGCACGCTGGTCATCAGTGCTCCACCATGCCCAGGTCCACCACCACGGATCCCCCAACACCATCCGGGGCGGCGAGATAAAGCTCCACCACCGAGCCGCCGTCGATGTCCTCCACCACCCGCAGCGGCACATGGACTTCGCTCTTGGCGCCGATGGGGAAATAGCGCATGGGCACGCCGTTGCGCATCAGGACCACCGTGATGAGTTCGCTGCTGGAATTACCGCCCCGGAAGTAGAGCGTCTGGTTGATGACACCGTCCGGAACGTAGTGCGAGAGTTCACTGTGGATGGGGACGGGCTTTTCCAGCCCGGTGCCCTCAAACGGAAATATGCCCTGCAGGAAAAGGTTCTTGGTGATCACGGACAGATCCTTTCGGCCGGCGGACGTCTGGCATAGGCCTATCTTCCGCCGCCCATGTTTCCGCCTGCCGGTCTGTGCGTAACGATCCTTTTACGCAAAACTCACCATTTTCCGGCATGGCGGAATCAGGCCGGGGCCAGTACGCCCTTGTCCATCGAGTACCGGATCCAACGCCCGGATTCGTCCGTGCGCGAGGTGTCGCTCTTTTTCGCGCACCGGGCAAACCAGTCCCGGAGAGCGCGGTCGTGGCTGACCATAACCAGGGTCCCGGTGAAGCCGGCGAGAGCCTCTTCGAGCTGCTCCACGAGAACCGGCGCCAGGTGGTTGGTGGGTTCATCCACAATCAGCGTGCCGTAGCCGCCCAGCAGCAGCCTGGCCAGGGCGAGTCTGCGCTGCTGGCCCGCGGACAGGCTGCCCACCGGGACGTGGAACTCGCTGGTGCGGAACAGCCCCAGTCGCAGGAGAGCCTCGGCGTGCCCATCAATGTTGCCGCCGAGGCCCGCCGCGAAGGCCGGCAGCAGGCGGAGCGCGGGCCGCTGCGGCAATTCGAGTTCCTGCTGCAGGTAGCCGATCCGGGCAGGCCGCTGAACCAACCCTTCAACGGGCTCCAAGGTTCCCGCCAGCACCGAGAGCAGGGTGGATTTTCCCGCGCCGTTCGGCCCGGTGATGAGGATCTTCTCGCCGGCGCGGGCCGCGAAATCAGTGACGCCCAGACGGCCCGGAACCGCGACGCCGCGGGCCACGAGGACCGCCGACGCCGGCAAGCGGGAGTCCCCGGCCAGGGCAGCTGCCCCGGACCTCACGGGCGCAACAGGCGCCGCAGACAGAGCCTCAGGGTCCACCGCCAGCTCCGCCGTAAGGCGCAGCGGTACCGGCGGCCGGTCAATGGGGCTCGCCTCCAGCCGCCGGAGCCGTTCCTGTGCGTTGCGGACCTTGCTGCTCGCCGCCTTCTGCCAGGTGCCGGCCTTGAAATCGAAGCCCACCTTGTCATTGTCGCGCTGACGGGCGTAGCCCATCTTCCCGGCCACTGTGTCCGCCTGCCGCTGCTCGGCATCCATCGCATCGATCCACTCGTGGTACTGCTGGACCCAGCGCTGGCGTTCGGCGGCCTTCTCCCGGAGGTAGCCGTCGTAGCCGTTGCCGTAACGGGTCACGGCCAGGCGCTCGGCATCAACCTCAATCACCGTGCTGGCCACTTTGCGGAGCAGCACGCGGTCGTGGGACACCACCACCACCGTCCCGCGATGGGCGGCCAGCCGGTCCTCCAGCCAGGCGGTTCCGCGCGCATCCAGGTGGTTGGTGGGCTCGTCCAGGAGCAGAATGTCCGCCGGGTCGGCCAGGACACAGGCCAGCGCCACGCGTTCCTGCTCGCCGCCGGAGAGCGATCCCAGCGTCCGCTTCCGGTCCAGGCCACCCAGGCCCAGCCGGTCCAGCGCAGCCTCAACACGGGATTCCGCGGCATAGCCCTCGCGCAGCTGATACTCGGTCTGCAGCCGGCCGTACGTTTCCAGCTCGTCGTCCTCGGCATCGGCGAGGCCGGCCTCCAGCCGGTCAAGCTCGGCTTCGAGGGCGCGCAGCGAGGCCAGGGAAGAGTCGACGGCGGCCCCCACGGTGAAGGATTCCGGCAGGCCATGCGTCTGGGCGAGGTAGCCCACGCGGCCGTGGCTGACAGCAGTTCCCTCGTCGGGCGCTTCCAGCCCGGCCAGGATCCGGAGCAGCGTGGATTTGCCGGCGCCGTTTTCGCCGACGATGGCGACATGCTCGCCGGCCGTGATGACCAGGCCGATTCCGTCCAGCAGCTGCCGGTCGCCATAGCCATGGGAGACGCCGGAAAGGTTCAGGTGTTCAGTCAAGACAAGTCCTCGCAAGATTCCGCAGTGTGGCCGCCGGAACCGGTGCTCGACGGCGGCCCTGGATTCGGGGAAACAGCCCGGCATGGCCGGACTGCTGCTCAGGACTTCATCGCTCCAGCTTCCCCGCCGGAAGCCGCAGCGTCAAGCCGGGACACCACCGGCGACACCATAATCTGCCAGCAACGCGGGGTCACTTAACGCCCATGTTTCCCCGGCAAAGTCAACTGGTCGGAGCAACGCCGGGTGTTATGCCGCGGTTAGCAGCTGGTTCAGCCGGTTGGCTGGGGTCTGTAGGTTCAGGGTGGGCCGGGGTCGGCGGTTGAGTTTGGCGGCGACCTGGCGCAGGTCCTCCGGGGTGTGGACGGAGAGGTCTGAGCCTTTCTCGAACCAGAACCGTAGGAGTCGGTTGGTGTTCTCGTTGGTACCGCGCTGCCAGGGCGAGTGCGGGTCACAGAAGTAGAGGGTGGTTTCGAGTGCGGTTTGGATTTTGGCGTACTGCGCGAGTTCGGTGC
>NZ_PZKO01000074.1:0-32622 GCF_014926485.1 Pseudarthrobacter sp. AB1 | reverse complement strand
GGGCCGTGCCGTCCCCGACGGGTTCACGGTCGATGACTTCAGCATCGACGAGAGCGCGAACACCGTGACCTGCCCGGCGAAGATCACCCGCCCGATCAGCGTCAAAGGACGGGCAAGTTTCGGCAGTGCCTGCCCGTCCTGCCCGCTGATGAGCCGGTGCACGATGGCGAAGAACGGGCGGAAGATGCTGATCCACCCGCACGACCGGCTCCGCCGTGAACACCGGGCCAAGGCTACTGACCCGGAGTTCCTGGCGGACTACCGGCAACACCGGCCGATGGTCGAACGCTCGATCGCGTGGATGACCCGCGGAGCCAGACGCGTCCCTTACCTCGGGGTCACCAAGAATAATGCCTGGTGGATGACCCGTGCCGCCGCAATCAACCTCAAACGACTCCTCAACCTCGGACTCACCAACCAGGAGGGGGCCTGGGCACTTGGATAACACCACAGGCCAGGACCGCCACGCAGAGACCGGCCTGAACGGCGGCCAGAGACCCCGCGGAGCGCCCAAGACAGGCAACGGACCAGGATTTCAACCCCGCAGCGCCCCAACCGACGTCCGGCTCCGGCACAAAAAATGGCCCTCCGGAAAACCCGGACGTCACAGATCCGCCTAAATCAGCACGGTCCTAGCTCTACGCCCTTACCCAGGTGCCGGTGCGGGCCGCGGTTGCCGCGTCCAAGTACCCGACCTGCTGCGCGAGTCCTATGGCGGCTACTTCGCCAACGGGAAGCTGACGTGGACCGGGTCACCGCCACCGAAAGCCTCCGCCAGGCCCTCTCGGACCTGCCGGCTGACCGCCGGGACAGCGGGACCGTTAGCCGCTGCGGACGTGAGTCATCTGGGTGGCCCGCCGAAGGGTGGAGCCCATCCGACACGAATAATGACGCGTCTTATTTATGGGATTATCCAAACCGACATTACGATCACATCGTAGTTGGGGGACTTGTGTCATTCGGACTGATCTGGGGATAGCCCTGGCGTCATTGCCTAGAGACAGAAACTTCAGCTCGTAAACCTAGAGCAACTCTGGACAGGATCCGTAAATGACCGAGAGCAACACACCAACCGACGTTAAGCGCAACGCCAAAGCTCAAGCAGCAGCCAATAAGGGCAATGCCAGGGCCCAGGCCGCAGCCGACAAGGCATACCGCAAGGCATCACGTCCTTGGTTCAAAAAGAAGCGATTCCTTCTCCCCCTGATTATTCTGATCGTGGTTATCATTACGATTGCTTCCAACTCAGGCAAAAAGGACACCTCAGCGACGAGCGCTCCGGGGACCTCGGCGAGCTCGCCCGCAGCGCCGAGCGGCACCGCTGCCCAACTTCAGGCCCTGGCCGCAGCAAAGGGCTACCTGATTTCAGGCATCGGCTTCTCTCAGGCTTCCCTTACCAAGCAGCTCACCTCCAGCGCCGGCAACGGATTCGCGGAGGCCGACGCGCAGTGGGCCGTAGATAATGCCGGCGCAGACTGGAACGGGCAGGCCCTCAAGGCGGCGAAAGGCTATCTGACCTCAGGTATGGGCTTCTCGCAGGCTTCACTTACCAAGCAGCTCACCGCCGTTGCGGGCAACCAGTTCACCGAGGCGCAGGCCGCGGACGCCGTCGCCAATTCGGGCGCGGACTGGAACGCGGAGGCCGTCAAGGCGGCGAAGGGCTACATGTCCTCAGGGATGGGCTTCTCACGCCAGAGCCTTATCGGCCAGCTAACCAGCGCGGCGGGCAACCAGTTCAACGAGGCGCAGGCCGGCTACGCCGCCGACCAGGTGGGGCTGAAGTAGTAGCAGGACAGCAGTAAAGCAAAGGATCCGCACCAGTGCTGGTGCGGATCCTTTGCCTAAAGCTGCGCTGTAGGCGTTCAGCGCTTGGCGGCAGGAACAGCAACGACATCGAGATCCAGCGCTGATCCTTGCCCCTGGATTGTGACGCGGCCCCCGGACTCCGAGGGCCGCGTTCGTCGTAGGATTCGGATACTTGCACCATCAATCACTTGGGGGAAAATTGAACAAGATCGCTCCGGCCGTCGCTCTGGCGGCCGTTCTGGCTTTGACTGCGTGCGGAGGCTCCAGCGGCGGAACCTCTTCAGTCTCTGCCACAGCATCCACATTCTCCGTCGACACCAGCTGTGAACAGCTCTTTAACAAAGGTGACGAGGGGCCTATGTTCGCGGCCGCTACCTTCCTGACCAACCTTCCGGATGAGGTCACCAAGTCCGACCAGACCAAAGCCAAGATCCTGGCAACCGATCTGGAGTACGTGGCCGGCACGGCTGGCCCGGAGATCAAGTCGCATGTGGAGGCCATGGCGAAGCCGCTCAATGACCTCGCCGCGGCAGATGGAAAACACGAATTCGTGGCCGCGGACTTCAAGGAGGCCGGGAACAAGATCATCGACTTGTGCCCGGACCAGGCCGGCGACTACAACAAGGAGAAGTCCGCAGCCGCTGCGGAGGCGAAGCGGCTCGCTGATCTGGCAGCCAAAAAGAGTGCCAATGAATCTGCGGCAAAGGCTGCTGCCGATGCGAAGGCTGCAGCCGACGCGGCAGCGGCGGCACCGAGGGACTACTCAGGGTTCGGCGATGACGTCCTGACGATCACCAAGCACGCCAAGGGCCCGGCCATCCTCGTCATCAACCACACCGGCGGCAGCAACTTCGCCGTCAAATCTCTGGACAGCGCACTTCAGTCAACTGATCTGCTCGTGAACGAGATCGGCCCCTACAGCGGCACCGTCATTCTTGATGGCCAGTCGCGCGATGAGTCGACAGCTTTGGAAATCACCGCCGGCGGCGCCTGGACTGTCACGCTCAAGCCGCTGACCGGGGTGAAGTCCTTCGACGGGGCCGCCCCGATGACCGGGCACGGAGATGATGTCTTCTTCTACAAGGGCACGGCCAAGCCGGCGACGTTTGCGCACAACGGCTCCTCGAACATCGCGGTGAAGAACTTCGGCACCACCCGGACCAATCTTCTCGTCAATGAGATCGGCGCCTACACGGGCACAGTGGTCTGGGCCCCTGGGCTCTACCAAATCACGGCGGACGGTGACTGGTCTGCGACACTCAAGTGATGATGTCCAGATGGAGCGGCCGGCAGGGATGCACCCGGGGGTGAAGGCCGCCACGGCTGCCATCTGAAAGTTTGAGCATGGAAGGAGCCGGCCCGACTGATCAGGAAGGCTCCTTCGGGTGCAGTTCGCCTCAGATGAGTTGGTCGAGCTTGGTCCAGAACGCTTCCCGCAGGGCGCGGCGCACACCTTGGATGTCGGTCTTGTATTCGCCGATCCGCTGCGCGCAGTCCTTCAGCAGCACCCGATCGACCTCAACAGGCAGGACGGGCCGGTCCGCCAGGAGCTCGTTCAGCTCTCGCTGGGTGACGGTTCCGTACCAGCTGGTGGCCACGCTCTCACCGACGTCGTAGGCGACGTCCAGGGGGCTGTCCTCCGGGGTGACGGTGGACGGGCCGGAGCCGCCGGAGCTATAGACCACATGGGCTTCAGACCGGTGCATGCGGGGCAGCGGCTGGGCGTGGGGGCGGGCCGGTCCGGGGCGGGCCGCAAGGTCGGAGGGACGTGGTCCCGGGGCAGGCAGCCGGGGAATCGTTTGCGGCGCTGCTGTCACGGGCGGGACGGGCCTGGGTGCATCGGCGATGACCTTCGAGAAGCACTCCTCGATGAGCGCTGTCGGGAGCGTGATGATGCTGTCCACCCGCAGCGCCAGGTGCTCGGCCACCGAGGTGACCCCGAGCCGGTGGTTGGGATTGTCCAGACCGACCAGGACAACCTTCATGCCCAGGTCCTGGGCTTCCTCAACGGCCTCGGCCAAGTCATCATCCCCGGACATCAGGAACGCCACCGAGGCTGCCCGGTTACGGGCCACACCGACCAGGTCCAGGCCGAGCTTGAGGTCCACGCCCTTCTGGTCAAAAGCGTGCGCTGGCCCGGCTGGTCCCGGAACGTGGTGGACCAGAGAATGTGGACCACTTCGGGGGAAATCCGGACCACTCGCAGACCACCGCATTCCTGTGGGTGGACCGGTCCCTGGACGACCCTTCTGGACCACCGCGGAACAGCCTCGAAGTGAGGCCTGGGCAGATCCTCGAGCTGGTCGACGAGAAGCTCTCCCAGCGGGACGGCCTGCGAGAAAGTCAGCGCCTCGGCGTCGTCGTCCAGAATGGCCGAGTCCTGGTGAGAGCCTGCGGCGTCGACCAACGCGGCGAGAAGAAGATTGAGCACTTGCCCGTCCAGCCCCGTAATGACGTTCAAGGGGCAACACCCCGCCCCGCACGGATCGAGGCCACGATCAGCAGGAAGCCGTCTGGCCGCAGTGCACGCAGGCTGTTGGGCCGACCCTGGCCGACCTCCGGCCGACTGGGCGGTAGGTAACGAAACAGGTGCAAAAACCGCGCCAATAAAGGGAACTAAGCCCCTCCGCTCCTACTTACCTACCTCACCTACCTTAAAAGGGTTAAGAATAATATCAATATCTAGTGTGTGTTCTTCTGTGCGCCAATCACATCATTGGCACAGTCTCCTCTAAAGATGTTGTTACCCGGTCGGTTTGGTAGGTCCTCGACTCAACACGGCTACAAAACCCTGCAATCTAAAGGAATTTGGGTTCATTATTTACCTACCTAGTGGTCGGCCATGGTCGGACAACGGCGCAGCGGAGCAGTGACTGGTCGGCCGGCCCTTCTATGCAGGGGGTCGCAGTTCTCACAACTGGCTAGGAAACAAGCACCCTTGCGACCTATGGTCAGTACTGAGATTATTAGCCGCCGCGTCGCTGCACGTGTTCCAGTGGTTGGGCCCCCGTTAGCAGTCCAGCGTCTATGCGATAGCTAATGTGGTTTTTTCGGTCCACGTTTCCCAGTAGCGTTTCGGCGTCATGCCGTCCAGGGATCCGTGGGGCCGTTCATGATTGTAGATAGCTTTCCATTCGTCGGCCAAATACTTCGCTTCGGCCATGGTGTCCATGATTTCTCCGGAGAGTTGTTCCCTTCTGAATTGGGCGTTGAAGGATTCGATGAAGCCGTTCTGCCAGGGTGATCCCGGGTCGATGAATGCGGTGTCGACCCCGGCGGTGTTGCACCAGTCGACCAGTGCGGCGGCGGTGAATTCGGGCCCGTTGTCGCACCGGACGTAGGTCGGGGCGGTGCC
Source organism: Pseudarthrobacter sp. AB1 (assembly GCF_014926485.1). Classification (NCBI taxonomy): domain Bacteria; kingdom Bacillati; phylum Actinomycetota; class Actinomycetes; order Micrococcales; family Micrococcaceae; genus Pseudarthrobacter; species Pseudarthrobacter sp. AB1. The sequence goes on along the minus strand of NZ_PZKO01000074.1, from coordinate 27,461 downwards.
GGTTTCGGCGATGATGTTCTCCAGTACCGCGACGACGTCGGTGGCTTTGAATGACCGCCGCGGGATGATGGCCAGCGCGGTGCGGGTGTATTCGTCGATGACGTTGAAGAACCGGATGTGCCGGCCGCAGGAGGTCACGTCGGACTGGAAGTCGAAGCTGACCACGTGCATCGGGTACTCGGCCGTGAGCCGTTTCTGCTCCCCGGCGCCGGGCCCGGTGCGGCGCTTCTTCCGCGCCCTGGGTTTACAGGTCAGCCCTTCGTCGCGCCAGAGCCGTCGCACCCGCTTCCTGTTCAGCGCCACGCCGTCCCACTCGGGCTGGTCCAGCAGGTGCCAGCGGGCCTTCCGCCAGCCCCACGCGGGGTGCTTCCCGGCGACGGCGCGCAAGGCTGCCCGGAGCTGGGCTTCCTCGAAGCCCATGTCGGGTTTCTTCTTGCGGAACGCGGACCGGTTCTGGCCCAGAAGCGCGCACGCGAAACGCTCGGATGCCCCGAACTTCTCCACCGCCATGCGCACGGCACGGCGGCGGGGTTCGGGGCTCAGAATTTTCCCTTGGCCACCTCATTGAGGATGTCGATGGCCAGTTCCTTCTCCGCCAGGAGGCGCTTGAGCCGGGCGTTCTCCTTCTCCAGCTCCCTGGTCCGCTTGGACGCCTCGGCGTTCCTCTCGGACCCGTACTGGTTCAGCCACCGGTACCAGGTCGCCTCGGTGACCTGGAGCTCCTTGATGACCTCGACCATCGGGCGCCCGTCATTGAGCATTTTCTGGCCCTGCCGGACTTTGGCGATGACCTGATCGGGGGTATGTCTGCGTGCCATGATTCGTGAATTTCCTCCTGTGTCCATTCTCGGACACGAAACTCACACAGATACTGGACTTCTATCTGGGGACCCAACCACCAGGGGGTCGCGGCAAATGACCTACCCAGCGTCACACCGCCTCGTGGCTGTTCTTGGGCCGGGATTGTCAGTGGGCCTTCTTACCATGTTGCTATGACGACAGCAGATGACTTCTACGCCCACTATTCACGCTCGGGTAAGGCTGGTTGGTATGGCCGTCTTGGTTCCCTGCGCCAGTCCATCATTCAGTGTGATGGCCCTGCCGTCTTGGACATTCTGAAGAGCCGATGTGACATCGAGAATGAAGCGCCTGATGGTTGCTGGATCTGGAATGGCGCGAAGCGGTCTGGCTACGGGTTCATTGGGCGGGGGAAGACTAATAGGCTCGCCCACCGGGTCTCTTGGGAGGCAGCACGATCCTTTACCGAGGAGCTCGGCTGGCTAAGTGTCCACCATAAATGCGGTGTTCGTTTGTGCATCAACCCTCGCCACCTCGTTGCAGTCTCTCATTTGGAAAACACAATAGAAATGCTTGAACGTCAGGCGTATCTGAGACGAATAGCAGACTTGGAAAAAGCCTTAACCGCCGTTGATCCGGGCCATTCGCTACTCGCGAAACCACCAAGGCCACTTCAAGCAACCTGGAATGCTCCATGATCGGAAGTATCCTGACATGTACCTTTGCTGAGAGGCTCACCCGGGCACGAGTAAACAGAGCACGTTCTCCAAACAGCCCTACTCATGCCGCCCCAGGGCCTGCCGGGTACCCTTACGGTCCGCCCGGGCTCCATCCAGATCTCTACGTCCATGGGCCACTGCAGTGAATCGAAGGTATCGGTGAGCCACGGCGCCATCCGGGCCTTGCCGCCAGGGTAACGCAACGGGGAAGCGTAGCGAAGGCTCATAGAGAGACTCCGAACAGGTCCGGGCCCTGACGGTCAGAGAGTTGTGCCTTGTCCATGGAGCCCATGTGTGCGGGCCGGGACGGCTGCCTCTCCGGCTACAGTCTGCCCGGGCCTGCGCGCCGGATCCCTGTCCGGCCCTTCCGCCAGTACAGGACGCCCGCCGCGACTACCAAAACCCCCAGTGCCCCTGCGATGAACCCTGCAAAGGTAGTCTCAGCATCGGAGGTCTGGACGCCGTTCACTGCCTCGGTGGACGCTTTAGCGCCGGCCACAACTTCGGGATCAGCAGCCGGAGACGTGGAAGGCGCTGCAGCCTCGGCCACAAGGGTAGGAGTCTCTGACGGAACCTCTGCCGACGAGGCTTCAGGGACTACTGCCTGTTCTCGAGTGGCCGGGGCAATGCCGGCGTCAACAGTGCCAGTCCCGCTCTGCGGCATCGTGCCGTTCTGCGGGGAGGTCTTCTGCTTGATGAACTGGTTCTGGACCGGGGCAGCCGGAATGGCCGCCGGGGCTGGCGCCGCTGGCGCCGGGGCAGCTGGAACGTATGCCGCTGCCGGGGCCTGCGGGAGCGGCACCGGCGCTGGTCCCATGCCGCCGCCGACGATCTGCCCTGCCTGACCCGGCACAGTGCTGCCGCCTCCCCCAACAACGACAGCACTTCCACCGCCGGCGACACCACCGTCGCTGTTGGGGACGCAGATTGCCACTCCGTTGATGGTCGTGCCGGTGTATCCCCGGTCGCACGCCAATGCGGGACTTGCGGACCACAGGGACGCTGCCAGCACGACGGCCGCAGTCAGAACTGAGGCAGTTGTCCTATTAGCCACGGTGTCCACCGATTCGCCGGACCAGCTGCCGGGGGCGAAGGATGAACGCGTACCCGGCCGCGGCAAGCCCGGCGAGCAGGAGCCCTGCGATGACGGCTCCGAGGATAACTCCGGTCGGTGCCTCAGCGGACGCCGATGCGGTGTCCGCCTCGATCACCAGCAGGGCAGCCGTTTCGGAGGCCGTCGCGGACGCACTGGCCGTAGCCGATTCGCTGGCTGCAACCTCCTGCACCGCCTGCTCCGCGGCCGACGCATCAGCCGGGGTGCCCGCCTCCGCGGCGGCTTCCGGGTCCGTTGTTCCTGCCTGGGCCCCCGGAGCTGCCGGTGCGGGAGCCTGGGCGCCGTTCTGGCCTGGCACGGGCACAGCCTGGGCCGGGCCCTGCGGTGACTGGAACTTCGGCACGATGCTGACCTCGACGGTGCCCTGTCCGGCAGCCGGGGCTGGGGCTGGGGCTGGAGCAGCTGGAGCCGGGACCGGAACAGCAACGGGAGGGTTGACAGCTGGAGGAGGCGGTGGCGGCGGCGGTGGGACTGCACCGGGTGCACCACTTCCTCCACCCCCGCTGACGTCTCCGCCGCCGGTGCCAGTGCCGCCGCCGCCACCCGGACCGGTGCCGTCGTCATAGCAGTATGGGGCCCCGTTGGGTGCTGTTTGGCAGACTTCTTTGGCGTGGGCGGGTGTGCTGAGCAGCAGCGGTCCTGACAGGATGGCGAGGCAGAGTCCGGCCCCAAATTTGATGCGCATTGTTCCCCCAATGATGCGCCGGGAATACCGGCTATGGCCTAGCTTATCTGAGCCGGGCGGCTTTGTGTTTGTGCTGGTCAGAGAGTTGCGGACTGTCCCGCAAGGACGTCCCGTGTCTGGTCTTACACCCCAGGCAAGTAGAGCCAGAACGGTAGGTCTCGAGCGGACCGAGGCTATGCGGCCAGCAGTTGCACATTGCCTTTACCTAGCGGGTTGGCTTCCGGCAGTCTCATGCCGGGGCCCAGCACCAGGTATTCGGTTCCGACGCGGGAGCTTCCGGCCGTGTGCGGGATGTCGAATTCAACGACTTCTGAGCCTGGGTACAACAAGGGGATCTGGGGGTGGGCATCGTAGGTGAGCAGCCACGGGGCTTTCAGCCGGTTCAGCGCACGGGCCAGGCGCTCATGCAGGTCATCATCCATTCCGATGGCATACAGGTCGTTGCCGACCCCGATATAGGGAGGATCGACGAAGCAAAAGACCTCATCCTGGACTCCTGAGCTCGGAAGGTCTTCCAGGAAGCTGATGCCGTCTCCGGCGAATACCTTGAACCGGTCTCCCAAAGCGTGGACGGCGCGTATCCGATCCGCCAGGGCCGGGGCATTGAAGCGGGCACCAATAGTGTCCCGTCCCGATTGCGCCTTGCCGCCTATGGGCCCAACATTCGAAATGATCATGCCGGAGCGGGAGCAACGGTTCAGGATGAAGGCGGCCAGGCCAAGCTCAAATACATCGACGTGGTCGCCGCTCAGCGAAGCCGCGACTTTCTGCCTGGACTCCTGGAACAACTCCAAGGTGGGGACAATCCCTTCCACCCTGGCGGCCAGGGCCGGCCCGTCGTTCATCACGGTGGTCCAGAACGCGGCCAGGGCAGGGTTGGCTTCGACGATCCACGCTTCAGGGACTTTGCCGGCGGCCAAGGCCGTGAGGGCTGCGCCGGCGCCCCCGCCGAACGGTTCCAACCAGATCTCGACGTCCATGGGCCACCGCAGAGCCTCAAAGGTGTCGGTCAGCCAGGGCGCCATACGGGCCTTGCCTCCCGGGTACCGGAGCGGGGAGGCATAGCGGGTGCTCGATGGGGTCTGGGAGGCAGTCATGGGCTAGATGTGTGCGGATGCGCCCGATCTTCTCCCCGGCCCTCCTCCGCAGTCAGTGCCGTGACGGGAACGGGATCGAGGACCATGTCCCCGATCCTGCCTCGGTTCAGCTTGGCTGGCCTTTCCTGGTCGCTGCGGCGCCGGTACCCACACCACACAGGCCGGCACCTCGCAGAAACCAAGCGCTATCCGGGCTGGCCCTGCCCTCCCCTGGCTGCTCATCGTCCGCGATGGCCGCACACATCAGGGGCAGCAGCCATACCGATCGAAGGACCCTGCCATGAATACCTTTAGCCGCAACCGTGTCCAGCGCGGCATCCCGACCGGCGGCCAGTTCGCCGCCGAGCAGCACAACGAAGCAACCATTACGCTCAGCGCCCATCCTGCCAAAAACTGGGGCCAGTTGAACCTTCAGGAGGGCTCCCGAACACCGTGGGGCCAGGCGCAGGAAGTTCGCCACTACGCGCCAGGAATCGCCGTCGTGACCTGCGCGGGGCACGGTGGCATCAAGCTGTCCCAGGAGCGCAACCGTGAGGTCCCGCCCGCACTCCGCCGCAGTTCGGGCTGGTACGAGGAGGACTGTGAATTTCAGATCGCCGGCATGTACTTCCCGGAGGAAACCCGGCCGCGCGCGGCCACCGGGCACACCCACGACTGGGAGCTCGATGAATGGAAGGACTACTGCCAGTCCAGTGTCCGCGGCTGGTTTCCGGACGGGTACGAGAAGGCCACCGGCGAGACGGTCCTGCCCGGCCAGTCCAGTGTCCGCGACCGTGAAACCTGGCTCGCCGCCCACGCTGATGAGTGGGTGTGCCGGTCAGCAAGCAACCTCAACGACGGCACCGTGGCGGTATTCGCCACCCGCCACGGTGAAGAGAAGCGGTTCGTGGTGCCCCGGGACGAATACAGCACCCGTACCGAGAACAAAGAGCCGGGCGCCCAGGGGACGTTCATCGTTGACCCGGCCCGGCACCGCGAGCTGCCCCCGGAGCCGGCGAAGCCGAAGACCCCGGCACCCCGCTTCCATGGCATGGACACGTCCGGGCTGACTGACCTGCAGCGAAGCCGCGCCGACAACGAACTGTGCAGGCACTGGCGGTCCGAGGACGGGCGGTCCCGCACGATGCGCGAGATCATCGAAAACGAAGGCATCACCGGCAAGACCGCGTTCACAGCCAACGGGAAGACCGAATACCATCTGTCTTCCTACAAGAACCTCGAAGACAGCAGCGGCTACAGTTTCCCCGTCTCGAAGGCGCTCTGGGACGCGGTTGAAGCACCGGACAAGCGCACCGAAGCCCAGCGGGCCGGACAGAAAGCAGACCGTGCCTTCGACCGGTGGCAGAACGCCGACTGGAACGATCGCAAGAAAGCCAAGGCCGCGTACGAGAAGCTCGCAGCTGAAGCGGAGCAGATCCGGGCCAGGGAGCAGAAAGCAGCCAAATAGCCTGGCCCAGAGACGACGTCAGCCCCGGAGCAAGTTCGATGCTCCGGGGCTGATGCCCTTGTCCTTAGACCCGCGAATTGAAGGACGCACCGGATTCGAACCGGTATCTCCAGGCAGCTGTGCCCGGTGTATTGCCGTCGGCAGTGTCGCTTTTCGGTCAGCCCAGGTTTTGTCCCTGGTGCTGGCCGGACACCGCTCCATACAAGCGCTCCGTGCGCAGTCCCCGATCCCGCAGGTGGCACTCTTTCTCTACCCACGCACACACCTGGGCGTGCCGGACAGAAGCGGGGACTGCTTGAAAGACGGCGCGTGTGCGAGACGGACGCCTTCCCATCAAGGATGTGTGCGGCATCTGGAATCTCTATACCCCCAATGAAGGTCTGGAATTCACGGCCGTCGCTACACTGGACACACATGAGGCAAGTGGTGCGAAATGACGAAAAGGGACTTTTCCTGGTCTCGGCCACGACAAGCAGCCAGTTCAAGCTGGATATGAACGCCAGGTTAGTGCGCCGGCAGTTGGCGGCTACGCCACTGGTCGCTGACTTCTTGGACGTCGATGCCTCGCCTCTCCGGCGGAACGGAGCGACCCTCGAGCTGCTCATGGTCGAACACTGCAGGGTCGGGGAACCGGTCAGGCTATTTTTTCAGGTTACGGAGGGTCATATCACCACTGAGCGGATGACATCACCGGTGGTCCGGATGGTAGAACTGGCGGGGTCCGAAGCGTGAGCGAAACTTCCGGTTCAGGGTTACTTGGGGTGGTCGGTGACTGGCATGGGAACCAGCAATGGGCGGTCACTGCGATCCGCTCAGCGGCGCGTGAAAATGTCACGACGCTCATACACGTCGGAGACTTCGGCCTTGACTGGCCGGGCGCCAGGCGCGGCCGCTACGAACAAAAGCTGAACCGGGCCCTGGCCGAACACGGGATCATGATGGTGGTCTCTCCCGGCAATCACGATAATCTCAGTCGGATCGGCCAGCTCGATGTTGAGGAGGATGGGCTCATCACCTGGCGCAGCAACATCAAAGTGTTGCCCAAGGGCGGTCGCACCGTCATTTCCGGACTTCGGATCGGTGGCCTGGGCGGTGCGTACTCTGTGGACCAGGCCTGGCGCACCGAGGGGAAAGACTGGTGGCCTGACGAAGAGCCCACAGTCGAACAGGCCGAGCGGTTGGTCGCCGACGGCCCCGTGGACATCCTGATAACCCATGACGCCCCGGCGGGCGTACCGGTACGCAGCGGGCTCGACCTCCCCGCGGACGTTGTTGCTGGGGCCGATCGCACGAGGATTCTGCTGCGTGAAGTAGCGGACCAACTCAAGCCCCCTCTGCTTTTTTGTGGCCACTGGCACCAAAGGGAGACCCACGACTTGGAACACCCGGACGGACGCGTAACGCGGGTCGACGTGCTCGACATGGAGAACAGCCGGGAAGGGAACGGGGTGCTCGTCTGGCCTGGCAGCACGCCGCTGCGAGTCGAGCCATTGTTTATCCGCGGCAACCCATGACCCTTTTATCAGCCGCGGTCAGGTGGCTGCGCGGGCGTCGCTTCAGGGGGTGCCCGTTCGCGGACCTGTTCGGCAGCGGAAGGATGCCGGTTCAGCACCCGCCTTGTATCCCCTTACGTGGACGTTCCCTGCGCGAATGCGCGGATGGCCTCAAGGTCCGGCCCCTCGCCGTCATGCCTGACACGTCGATGGGTCTGGCCCCCAGGGGTGACGCCGTCCGCGAGGGCCTCGGGCGCCCAGCTGCGCCTCACAGAAGCTGCAGCGGCCGGCGCCGGCCCGTGAGTTGTACGTCTCCCAGCTGTTCACTAAAGCGTCCGCCTACGCCGAGAAGACCTGTGACCGCTGGTACATCCTGTCCGCCAAGCACGGGCTGGTTCACCCCGACACGGTCCTGGAGCCCTACGACCAGCGGCTCAACGGAAGCCTCGCGGCCTCCGCCAATCAGGAGTGGGAGGGAAGGGTCCGGGAGCAGCTTGCGCACGAACTGAACACGATCGGGAACGTCACGCTGATCGCTCTGGCCGGCAAGCAGTACCGGACCATTCTCCAGGACATCCCCTGGCCCTACGAAGTGCCCATGAGGGGTCTGGGCATTGGCCAGCAGCTCGGATGGCTTACCACGGAGCTGGCAGCCTATCAGCGGGCTTGACCTTCCCTACGGCCGCCCCTATGCCCACGGCCTTCCCGCCATCCGGGCAGGAGCTCGTTCAGTGTCTTCTCTTTGTCCGGGTCCAGCCTGCCGGCGCGGTAGTCGATCCGCTGCCCGTGCAGCCAGACACCCTGGGTGCGTTCGTGGGTGTCGTCCGTCTTCTGGTGTCTGGGCCAGTCGCCACCGGAGGCCCTGAGTTTCTGAAGCTCCTCCAGTCGCTGCTGCCACCGTGCCTGGTCGTCAGCCTTCCGGGTCGAGGTGCTGTCCCAGCCGGGGATTGCTCCCAGCCCGTCACGGTAAGCGGAGGAGAGGGTCCCGGCGGCTGCTTCCTGACGGCGGCGCAGCAGCCAGACCCCGAGGGCCCGTTCCCGGGGTGTCTTCCCACCGGTCGCGGGGAGCCGGCCTTTAGCCTGGAAAAAGGCAATGACATCGTTCAGGTTCCGCAGTCCTGCCACTGGCGTTCTTGGCTTCGCTGAAGTCAGCGCTGCCGTGTGCTCGACACGGATACCCGGATCCGTCCGCGCAGCGATCTGAAGGTGGTATCGAATGGTGGTGACCGCCATGCCTTCCAGAGCGGCGATCTTCGAGGTCGGAACGCCCCGCCGGTACATGTCCACCCACTCCGTGTGCGGGGCAGCGCGTTTCGCCTGCGTCATCGTGTGATTAGTCTGTCCGCACTAATTAGCGGCCGGGCCTCCGTTGAGACAATCAAAGGCACTACTCCTGGCGTCTCGTTGCCGCAGTACTCTCGCAGGACATTCGGGTCAAACTTTTGGCGGCCGTGGTTGTCCAATACGCAGGCATACGCCCGAGGCGGTTCGACGCCGGGGTGTTGGACCTCGAACTCATTCAGGAGCAGCTGCAGTTTGTCCGTGTCCCGGATCAGCTCCGACATCTTCAAACCCTTCTGTGCAGAGGCGCCGATTTTGAACTCGCTGACGACCGTGAGGGTCTTCAGAAGTCCAAGGCCGGAACGGTCGGAGGCCTTGCCGAGCTGGTTCGCATAGTGGGGCATCATGATGCCCGGCTCCCTGGTGACCACGACGTCGGGCCGCACCTCACCGCCCCCAACTTTCGACTTCAGAGGTGACTCCGTGAAGTTCTTGATGTGGATGAGGGGCTCTCGGGCCACCCGGTCAATTCCGAATTGACTGATCAGATAATGGGCGAACCACGCCTGGTACGAAGGCTCGGGTGCCCAGAAATGGCCGCAGGTCTGAGCGAAAACGTCCCACGCTGCCCTGAACCTTATGTCTACCTGCTCCTGGCCCATTCGTCCCCCTGGCGTTGGTCGCAAGGCTCCAGTTGCGCCCGCTGACTACAGATTAGGGGATGTCGCGGTCGCACGGCACTCTGAGATAGGTTCAGGTTACGAACGACGAGCCCTGATCAGGGCCAGCAGAACGGGGAGAGCAATGACGACAGCATGGGTGGTCCGGCAGGGCACGCGTGGCCGGAACGCCGAAGAAATGATCGAAGCCGGGTACATGGGCGTGGACTTCATCGGTGACTACGACCTCAGCCCGCATCTGGGCAAAGGGTCGGAGGCGTTCCGCTCCGCCGCGATCCAGGTGTTCCTCGGGCAGGAACCGGACAAGACCAAAGTCGCTGCCGGTCTCGCCGCCGGTAACCTCTGGTGGGCCTGCGAAGGAATCACCGAGGGCGACCTCGTGCTGGCCCCGAAGCCGGACCGGACCTACCAGTACGGGGTCGTGACCGGCGGCTACGAATACCACCCCGGCAAGAACCTGCCGCACCGGCGCCGGGTCGACTGGAGGGGTTCGTTCAGTCGGGACGATATGAGCACCACCCTGGCGTCCTCGGCCGGGTCACTGATGACCGTCTTTCAGCTGACCGCCCACGCCTCGGAGCTCTCCACCCTCACCCACCTGACCGACCCGGCCCGGCCCATTGTCCAGGCGATCTCCTCACACGTCGAGGACCAGCTGGCCTTCCAGATGGAGAAGCAACTCGAGGACTTCCTGGTCCACAACTGGCGCAGCACCGCTCTCGGCCAGGAGTACGACATCTACACAGAAGACGGACAGCCGGTCGGCCAGCAGTACCCGACCGACACCGGGCCCATGGACATCCTGGCCATCAGCAAAGACAAGACCCGGCTGCTCGTAGTTGAGCTGAAGCGCGGGCGTGCCAGCGACTCTGTGGTCGGCCAGATCCAGCGCTACATGGGATTTGTCCAGGACGCCCTGCTCGAACCCGGTCAGAGTGTCGAAGGGGTCATCATCGCCCAGGAGGATGATCTGCGGATCCGCCGGGCCCTCTCGATGGCGCGGAACATCCGGTTCATGAAGTACCGGGTCGAATTCCATCTGGAGGCGGCAGATTAGAGGGGTCGGCGATGGCTGGGGGCAGTGCGCACGGTCTCAGTCCGCACCACTCACCGCCGACCCCCGCTATCCAGCCTATGGCCGGGCAAGGCCACGCACACGGGTAGTGACTACCTAACTCGACGGTGTAGGGCTACCCTTCGAGGTGCCACTGCAGGGCCGCAGTTGGGGGCGGGGAGGCTACAGTATTCGGGTGGAGATAACGGGCACGATAGAAGATGCAGACGGCGGACACACCCGCGTCACCGCCCAAGGCGCAACCTACGAGGAAGCCAAGGCAGCTCTCGAGGCACTGGTCCCTGAGGGGCACAAACTCATCGTCATCCGGACACTCTGACGCCGGCCCGCCTCCTGTCCGCCGGCATGCCGGTCGTTGGTGCCGCCGTCATCCACTGAAACGTCTGATCCGTCCTTATGATGGTCCGGTGACCGACGAACCCAACAAGCTGCGTTTCCTGACCATTGCACAGGCGGCCGAAGAGCTGAACGTGAACCAGAACCAGATCCGGGCCCTGCTCAGGACAGGGGAGCTTCGCGGAATCCAGGTCGGCGGGCGCGGCGTCTGGCGCATCGGCGCCCACGACCTTGAGGACTACATCGCCGAGGCCTATCGGCGCACCGCCGAGCGCATCACCGCCGGCGAGCTCAAGGATGATCGGGAATCCCACATGGAATAGCGTGTCGGGTTCGCCTTCTTCCAGCTGCGCCGATCCTACTCTTTATGGTCTGGTCGGTAATCCTGGCGCTGGCTGAACTGCGCAGACAAAGTGCTGCTGCCCTTCTGGCCGGCGGCCTTACTTTTAACCCAAGCGGTCGACGTCCTGGCGACATTCAGCGGGTTCAACTTCTCAGCCTTCGCCAGCTTCGCGGCGTCGCCCTTAGCCAGGTAGCGCAGCACCAGCCACACCTCCATGAGGAGGACAGCCGCCATGACCGGGATGCTGATGATCCCCGGCCAGCCGGCGACGATCTGCAAGGTGATCCCGAAGGGGGCGAATAGCAGAACGATGATGCCCAGCCACTTGAACATCTTCAGGTCGTTGGCTGAGAAACCCTCGAAGCGAAAGGGCTCTCGGGGCGTCTTCACGGGAGGACGCAGCTCCGACGGCAGCGGAATATCCGGTACCTGCTCCGGGCTCCATAGCCTTGGCTGGCGGTTCTCCCGCCTGGCCTCCTGCTTCTCCGTCTCAAACGTGGCCATCTTGTGCTTCTGGTTGCGGTCGTTGTAATCCTTCATAAGCGACCGCTCCCAGTTGACGTCGCCCATGCGGGCCTGGTGTTCGCGGTTCTGCTGCGATTCGTACGCGCGGGTGTCGGCAGCACGTTCTCCGCCAGTGGAGCTACCAAAGAGCCAGCCCATAATTCCCCCAATATTAAGTTCGGTCCGGGACGCGGACGCTAGTGGATACACCAAATGTGTACGGCACTGGTATCTAGAATACCCACTCTGGCCTAAGCGGCGGGGGTTTGGCTGCAATTTCCACCGGGATGTTTTGCCGAGCCACTGACGATTGGAGACCAAGGGGACGTACTCGTGCTCCTGAGGGCAGCAGACACGCTCTCCCACCTCCTTAATCCCGTCAGTGCCCAGGAGCACCATGGAGATATGACGGCTCCAACGGTGGAGGCGGCCATCCATGAACTGATGGATCTCGCCTGGAATCTTGTCTACGACCTGCTCGATGGGCGGGGCCCGCTCGGTGACGGATTGCTCGTCGAGGAGTACACCGGGGTCCACTCTTGGGTGGAAGGTCTGTCTCGCTATACGGTGGTGCACTCCCGGGAGGTCGCCGTCCTGGTCGTGGACACCCGGCCGGTGGACGCCGTCGCCTTCCATCATGACCTGCTGGGCGCCGACGATCCCAGAAGCTTCTTCCGATTCCCTGTTTAGCCACTGAGCTGAGCGTTCCGGCAACCAGGCTTTGCTTATGCGCACCAAATACTTCGGTTTTGCATATATGCAAACAACCCTGATAAATTGCTTATATGCAAAACCTCGTTCAAGCCGCCATCCTAGGGAGTCGGTATAACCGGCGGGAACTGGCCCGCCGGGCTGGGGTGTCCCCCTCCACAGTGACCCGCATCGAGAAGGGCGACATTGACCCCACCTTGGGCATGGCCACACGGATCCTGGCCGCTGCGGGCCTCCAGCTGCCAGCCAACCCCGAGCCGTTGTGCGACATCACCGTGCTCAAGGCCGCTCGGAGAATTTTGGACACGAAAGATGGTGACACCGGCGCCCCTGAGATGGAAGGGACCTTGATCCGCTGGGCCAGCCCTGACGGAAAGCCGCACCCCCGCCAACTGGCCAAGGAGGCTGCAGCCGCCGCGCCCCCACTTCTGCGCCCAGGTGTCATCACAACCACCAGCGACTGGGGCTTTCTTCGCATCTGTTCAGCGGCCGCCGCGACCCGAAAAGGATGGGCTGTCAGCGGCGCTCCCGCTGCGGGCCGGATCGGGGCCCCGGAGCAGGACGGGTCCCTGATCCTCTACGTGGAGGAACCGTCACGTGTAGCGTCCATCATCGGCCGCCCTGGATCCTCGGCCGTGGACGTCATCCTCCTGCCGTTCGATGGGAGCAGTGAACGCGGCGCCTGGAACGACGAGGGCATTGTCTGGGCAGACCCCATCCAGATCATCCTGGACTGCTACGGCATGCCCGAAACAGCAAGCCTGGCCGAGGAACTCACAAGAGACTGGGAATAGGAAGATGACCGAACCGCACTGGAGCGTCGGCTCCAACCAATACAAGAAGCGCCCCAGACCGCCACGGAATGAACCGGCCCCGGACCTGCTCCAGCCAGCAGGTCAGGGCCGGGTCCAGGCGATGGGATTCACCTGGGACTCATCGGCCGTGGCTTGGGACGCCATGGCAACGATGGAAGTGCCGCGCGCCGTCGCCCGCTTCGAAGCCCAACTCGCCGGCCATGTCTGGGACGCCGCGGCCCTCGAAGGCAACCCCTACACCCTCCCGGAAGTGCAGACACTGCTCGAAGGGGTCACCGTCGGCGGACGCCGGCTCGAGGATGAGCAGCAAGTCCTCGCACTGGCGTCTTCCACCAGGCTGCTCCATGACCTGGTCAGGGACGGCGTCTTCGTACCCCGCAAGGACATCTCCGACCGGCTGCACGGGGTCGTGGCCCCGCACGAGGCCATTGAAGCAGGGCACTTCCGCGGGGAAGGATCAGTCCGGGGCGGGGGCACGGTGAACCTTGGAGAAGCCGGAACGTTCTACGCGACCGGTTGCGAGGACGGAGGGGAGGAGTTGCGAGCAGAATACTCCCGAGGCCTGGCCTACCTGTCCGCGCTCGATAACCCTGTCGAACGCGCCGTTGCGTACTTCTGCTTTGGCACGAGGCATCAGTTCTACTTTGACGGGAACAAACGGACGTCGCGTCTGATGATGAACGGAATTCTCATGAGTTCCGGCCACGACGCCATCTCTATCCCCTTCAGCCGCCGGCTTGAATTCAACCAGGGGCTGATCAGCCTATATGCCGATGCGAATGCCACGCCGTTGATGCAGTTCATTATCGACTGCCGGCCTGAGTAAGGTCACGACCTGCTCTTTTTGACCCAACGGGAGCCGTTACAGGATTACCCCGCTATTTGACCGGACCCGTGAGGAACGGTCTGGGATGCGCGAGGCCCAATAGGCGATCATGAGCCCCGCAGTAGCGGCTCCGCCTGAATACATCCAAGGGGCACTGTAGGCCCCTTCCGGTGTCGGAAGCGCCACAGCCACCACAACTGCTGCCATGGCCAGGAGTATCTCCACGGTCGCCTGCGTGGGCCTGCCCCGGTACGCGGGGTTGCGCAGTCGGATGAGGGGGATGAACGGCAGCAGGAACACTGTGAGGCCGAAGAAGACAAGGATGAACCCGGTAAACGCGAAGATCACCAGCCCCAGCACCCACGATCCCAGGAGCTTCAGGACCTGGCCCATCAGCAGGGTGCTTTCCGCGGTCCACCGGCTGAGCAGTCGGCCCCACGCCGGGAGGGCAAGTAACCAGCCGCCGCACCAGAAGCCATAATCCAAGACTGCCCGGACCACGAGCAGAACCCCGGGCAGCAGGAACGCCACGGCTAGGCGCAGCGAGGGCAGCTTGCCCGCGGGTCCGAAGATGCAGGCCCCGATCAGCAGGTAGGCCGCCACGTACCAGGGCAGAAGCTGGATCGCAGGGACCTGGGTCAGCCAATACACGAGGAGGGTCAGCGCAGGGACCATGGCGCAGACCGCGGCGAATGTCCACGGGTCGCGAGTATCAGGACTCACGGAGTAGACGAGGGTGCCAGCTGGCCCCGTCGCTCCAACCATCGCGGGTAGAGCGCGCTGCTGTTCGTCATGAGCCACCCGGAGCGGGCCAGACCGCCGGTCAAGCTCAGACCGGCGGCCGCGACAAGGCCGAGAAACGGGATCACCTCGCGGGTGGTTCCACCCGGGTTGATCAGTGCCAGGACAACAACCAGCGCCGCCGTGAGGATGATGCTGGCTGCGACTATGCGCGGATAAAGAGGAATCCCCTGTTCCAGGCGTTCCGCATCAGTCGCCGGCTTCGGAGGCTTCGACGAAAAACGGGTTCGGGCTGTCAGTGCCCACCCTATAGCCGAGACAATGATGCCGAGGGCCGCCATGACGAAGCCACGATCTGGTGTCTGACCGAGAACTACGGAAAGGATGGCTTCAGCAGACCATGCTATAGCGAGAGTCGCCCCGCACCACCAGGACCAGAACACCGTGGACCGGCGCTTCCCGAAGCCGAGGGCCTCAGCCCGCTGATGAATGCCTGCGGCAATGTCGTCCCCCAAAGTCATGGACCACACCCTACCGGCATCCGAGCGCCAGCCAGAGCTTGTGCAATTTCGGTAGGCCGTCCGCACACATAACGGGCAGAACCCTTTGCGCCACAGTCCCCATCAGGAAGTAGCCCCATGACAGAAATTCCCGTTGCTGCCTTCATCGTTCACGTGGCTGGTACCGCACTGCTTCCTCCTGGACTGCCGGAGGAACGTTGCGTACTGACCGTCGAGGCCAGGGATAATCTCCCTAAAGGGACCATAACCATCTGCGCTGACGACTGCTTAGCTGTCGCAGACGGTGCTGGCGGTTTTCAGGACACCGGGCTGGAAGGGACCTTCCCGGCCGATGAGAGCGTCATCCTTCCCGCGTACATCATCGCCGGCCCTGCACTGCCTGTCCTGATCCCCGATGGCGGGGCGGTCATCGCCACCCAGGCCGAGGTGGAGCCGCTCTGCTTTGAGTTTCATGCCGTGGACGCAAGCGGTTCCCTGTTCAGGTGGGATGACACCTGGGAGAGCTTCGGGACATTCGCCTGGGAGACCGTCGGCAAGGAAGGCAAGGCCTCGCCGGTCTTTCCGATCACTGCCTGGTGCTAGGCGTCGGGACACCTACGGGTGTCTCACAGACTATAGCTTGGCAACACACCACTAAGATCCCCGGATTGGCGCCGTTTTGCCGCCAGAAGTGTCTCACCGAGCCTGTCTCACCGGATCGTCTCACAAGTCCTCAAGGGATAATGACACACCCTCGTCTTAGCCTGTATCCATGGGACTTCTACTGGGGTACATCAGGGTGTCAACAACTGATCAGCACGGTCTGGCGCAGCGGGATGCGCTGCTCGCGGCCGGCGTGAGCGAGGAATACATCTACTTCGATCAGCTCTCCGGAGCAAAAGCTGCGAAGGAACGGCCGGGCCTGACAGCGCTGCTGGCCTTTGCCAGGGACGGGGACACTGTCCTGGTTTATCGGATCGACAGGCTCGGACGATCCCTGATTGACGTCCTGAATACGGTCGCGGGGATGCAGGAACGGGGGATCGGACTCCGCTCCCTGGTGGACGGAATTGACCCCAGCACGGCGTCAGGGCGCCTTCAGTTGGGATTGTTCGCGACCCTGGCCGAATACGAGCGGGAGCTGATCAACGAACGGGTCCGTGCCGGAGTGATGGCCGCCAAGGCCCGTGGGGTGAAGTTCGGCCAGAAGCCGGTCGATGAAACGACAGTCGAAGACAAGATGGAGACCGCCCGCCGGATGCTGTCCGAAGGGAAAACCGCGGAGCGGGTGGCCAGGGCAGTCGGCTGGTCGAGGGCCACCCTGTACCGCTACCTGAAGCATTACGGCGCTGAGCAGCCCGCAGCGGACGCGCCCCGGATCGTTATGGGCGGCGGCCGGTCCCGGTACGCGGAGAGTCTTCCCGTGCCGACCCGGGACTGAACCTTCAAGCCCGGCGCAGCCGACAGGCCGCCCGGGGCCGGTTCCGGCAGGACTGTCAGTATTTGGACTGAAGCAGCTGGCCGCTGGTGATCTCTGCGCGCAGCTGTCCGCTGGTGACGAACCGGAGCACTTCGCCGCCTTTGTGGGCTGTGTGGTCAAGGACCCAGCTGTTACGCCCGCGCCGGTAGGCGGTGACCGCGTGGCCGTGTACGTCCAGGTAGCGGAGCTGATCCCCGATGGCTGGGAGCTCGACCTCTACGGCACGAGCTGCGGGCACGACGGGTGCGGCTTCAGCAGGTGAAGGCCGGGAGATAAGGCGGTGCAGCAGGGCAGTGATCATGGTCATCCGATCCTGGTAGTGAGCGGGTCCGGACCAAGGCGTAAAGGTTCCATATGCGCCATGTGTGCGGCGGCCCGGACCCCGCTCACCCGGCAGGGTCCGGTTTCGGGACCGCCACCCACGAGGAGACGACGGCCAGGAGAACCGCCACGGCGGCCCCTTCGGCGAGCATCCCGGTGAACACGCCCGCCAGCAGGGCCAGGACCGCGGCCGTACCCAGTAGCGCCGGCACCTTGCCGCGGCGGGTGACGGGCAGGGCGGCGCCGACCACGAACCGGGCCAGGGCGAAGACACCGACCACGGCGGCGGCCAGCAGCACCGCCCAGGCGCTGACGAACGGGTCCTCGGCGCGGCTGACGGCACGGGTGACCGGACCCAGCTGAGGGTCGATCGCGTACCAGACCTGCACCCCGACGACGACCGCGACCGCGACGGTCAGCGCCGTCCTGACATTGCGCCGGACATCGGAAACCTGCTCATAGACGTTCATGCCGGCCCCGCGGCCAAGACCGTCTCCGGGGCAGGCAGCTGGGAAAGCATGGACCGGACCCTGTCCGCCGCCGCGTCAGCCCTGGCCGGTTCCTCCTCGAGGACCCGGATGGCGTACCCGAGAACGTGCCGGACCACTTCATCGGACAGGTGCTGGGCATGGTCTGCGATGAAGGTCGCGTGGGCGGCGAAGGTGACGCCGCAGGTGCAGCCGGGAACGCCTGCGCGGAGGCACGAGCGGTGCCCGAGGATCAGCGCCCAGGTGGCGTCGAAAACCTTCGGGCACGGCGGGGATGGGGTGGCGTCCGGGTCGCGGAGGCTCCTATGCAGGTACATGCCCGGTGGCCTCCAGCCGTTGGACCGAATAGCCGAGCTGACGGAACGCCGCCTCGGCAGCGTCAAGGTGCTCCGGGCTGGCGTTGAGCAGCTCCATGGCACGGTCGAAACTGACTTGCCGGACCGCTACCTGCGGGCTGGACGGGTCTGGCCCGCCGAAGGCGAGGCGGCGCAGGACGCTGCGCAGACCTTTGGCCGGCGTCCGGTCCCAGGTCAGCTCAAGGCGGACCCCGGCGGTGACGTGGTGGAATCTGTGGAGGGTGGAGGGGCGCATACTGCTTCCCATGCGTTGACGGGCGGAGGACTAGAACGGAACCAGCGCGGGTCGGTCAGCGATGATCCGGCCCAGGCGCGGGTTCGCGGCCACAATGCGGGCCACCATGTCCAAGCCCAGCTGCTCGGAGACGAACGTGCTCAGCTGCCATCCGCAGTCCCGGACGTTGAGGGTGAAGTTGAAATAGCCCATGCCCAGGATCGGTGTCCGGCCATCGAGGATTCCCAGCGCGTCCCGAAAGAGGCGGATGTCGTCGGCGACGGGAATCTCGAGTGCTTCCACTTCGATTGCCTGGGCGAACTCCTCGATGAGGTCCAGCCCCATCTCATGGCTTAGCGCCGCGTGGCGCAGCTGGCCGATGGACAGCGCAAGAGCAGCTGTCGGGTTGGCGGCAAGCTCCGCCTTAATCCAGGGCAGGTGGGAGTCGAACTGGCCGCTCATGACTGCCTCCGGCGTGACCTGGCAGTGTCCTGGGTCAGGCGCCTGGTGAGAGTGTCGGCGGGTTTCAGGGGCAGGCCGAGGCGGGCGCGGGCCGCATCGGCCTGCCCATTCCAGTCTGTAGTGAGGGCGCGGACCACGGAGTCGGGGGTGTTCGGGTTCCGGGCTGCGCCGAGGCGGGCCAGGAAGTCGTTCATGTCCTGGGACAGCTCCGTGAGGGTCTCAGCTGACGCAGAGGGATTGGTCGCGACGAATTCACGGCACCAGCCGGCATCCGAATCGCAGTCTCCCCGATCGCCTTCCAGCTTCGTCAACTCGTCCAGACGGGCCGGGGAGGTCGAAGGGTCCATGGCTTCGGCGCGGAGGGGGTAATCCTGGTGGTTGGTCATAGTCCCTTATGTGTGCGGCGTTCCGTGGCGGGCTCGACGGCCGCACACAGTCAGGCATGACCACTAACCCGGCCCGCCAGCCTCAAGGCATTCCGACAGGCGGCCAGTTCGCCGCCACCACTCACCCTGAACCGGAGGTCCGCCTCGCCGGCGGCGGCGGTCACCTGCTGGCGCACGAGAAGTACCTCGAGGAGGAGCTGCGCCTCGCTGATGACCCGCAGATCATTGAGATGGAGGCGGAGCTGCCACCGTACACGGACACGTCCACGTGGGAGTTCACCCGCGGCGCCCAGATTGAATCCGAACGGCGCGGGATCAGGTTCGAGTCCGTCAGCGGACCGGCCGCGGGATCCGCAGGATCCAGGCACGCCAGGACCATCTCGGAGACGCGATTTCCCTGGATCACCTGGCACCCTCCTGAGAATCCAAAAGGACCCTTCCCGATTCCTTCCGGGAAGGGTCCTTTTTGCTGGCTACAGATGTGTCTTGACGACGGGATCGGGCAAGGCCAGCATGAAAGGACATGATGGCGGTCTCCTGAGAGATGGCGGTTGATCATGGCCCGGGGAAGTTTGGAGAACAGTTTCTGGACCCAGCAATTTCCGAAATTGGCTGGCGCGGCGGCCATCCTTGGCGGGGTCCTATGCGTTCTGGCAGCCGCCCTCCACTCCCTGGAGCCTGCAGGCTGTACTGGCCTTGACTGCGACCTCGGCTCACTTCGATCTGCGACAGGAGTCGTTCCTCTGGCGGCCTCGGCTTCGACCGTCCTGTTATTGATCGGGGTTGCCGGACTGACCATGCTCGCGCGGCGGTCCGGACGCCACACAAGGATGGCCACAGCTGGCCTGATCTGCACTGCGGTCGGCTTCGCCTTGCTGTCAGCTGGCGGGCTCATTCAGGCCTTTGCATTCGACGGCAATTTCCCCGGCATGGCCTTCTTTGTGTTTCCGGCGCTGTTGGCCATCTTCGTCGGGCTGATCCTTATCGAAATCGCCGTCCTCCGCTCAAATGTTCTTCCGCGATGGCTCGCGGTGTTTTTCATTCTGAGCACCGTGTCCCTTGTGATGTTCAACGAGCAGGCGGTCACTGTCCTCTTGGCTATACCGTTCGGACTCGCCATGGTGGCGGCCGGATACTTAATGTGGACCGGGGCCACAGGATACGCAGCCGCGCCGGCCAAGGGCCGTAAAGGCGTAGGAGGGCTGGCCTAGCCGGTGACCAGCAGTCTCAGGGCTGCGCTCTGGAGAGCGTCCCCGTCGTAGCCGTCATTGGCCACCTCGATGGTTGCGGCCGCGAGAGCCTCGGCGACTTCACCGCGCTGGATGCTGACGTCCTTGGGCGCTTCGATGCCGATCCGGATGCCTTCACCCCGGACCTCGACAATCTTGATGATGATGTCTTCGCCGATGCGGAGGGTCTGGCCTGGTTTACGGGTCAATACGAGCATGGGACTCCTTCGAATTAGTGGTCTGGGTCGGTCAGCGCGGATGTAGCGGAGGGGCCGTCATCAACCCAGCCGACGGGAACGCCAAGCGTGTTCACCGTCGAAGGGCTGGCTGTTTCGGTGACCCCAACGACCGCCAGCGCGGAGGGTTTGAGCAGCTTGATGGCAGTGCCGCCCCAGCTCTCGGTGTCCGCCGGCTTATGGCGGGCGTCGACAATCAGCCAGACCTGGTCGGCCTTCAGGAGTCCCGCGGTGACAGCACTGGAGGCCGCCCATGCGGGCTTGCCAAGCCCGAAGGCCAGGACCACCGGCTTGCCGGTGAGGACGCCGTTCGCGCGCGCCTCCATCACCTGGCGGGGTCCTTCCGCGGCGGGGACGCCGTCCGCTTCGATGAGACCGGAGGTGTACAGCACTCCCCCGGCTTCTGCTGCCATCGCGCGTGCCACGGGCAGGGCGTAGACCCCGGTCCCTGCGACGAGGACCAGGTCCCCGGCGGCCCAGGAGAGAGTAGGCGGACCGGGGACCGTGTCGACGATCTCGGCGTTCAGGCTCTCCATGAGCTTGGTGAAGTCCTCGCCGTGGGTGGAAACCTCCGGCAGGGCTGATGCATTCATTTCGTTCTCACCGGCGTCGGCCTGGGCCAGTAGCGCCGCGACGCCGGTCAGGTCCGCGAAGCCGTGGGCGGCAGCCTTGGGGGCAGACACGGGCTCTATCTCGATGACGCCTTCGAAGTGCTCGTTGGCGAACATCCCGGCGATGCCGCCCTGGGTGACCTTCTCGACCCGGACGACCTTTGCCGTCGGGCCGTAGGTTTCGGTGGCCTTCTTCTTGAGCTCTTCAATACTGGCGGCCTTAAGCGTCAACGGGCTGGGCATGGCGGACCACTCCTGTCGTTTCGATGGTGGCTCCGATGCAGGTCACTTCGTCGTACGTGAGGACGGGCAGCTCAATGGACTGGTCATCCAGCAGGCGGCGCATGGCCGGGCGGAGCGCCGGGGCGCTGACCAGGACCGGGCTGTAGCCGACGGACAGGGACAGTTCGTGCTGCTCGCGGACGGATGAGGCGAGGGCGATGAGGGTTCCGGCTTCCAGGACGATTCGGGCGCCGGCCTCGGAGGGCCGAAGGTTTTCAAAGAGCCGTTGCTCGAGGACCGGGTCCATGGTGATGGCCCGCAGCGCACCCTCTTCGATGTACCCTGCAGCCACGACCGGGCCCAGCGCGTTCCGGCAGGTTTCAATGAGGGTTTCCGGGTCTGTGGAGGTCTTCGCCTTCAGCCCCATGGCCTCATAGATCCGGGACAGGTCATTGATGGGCACCTGCTCGTCCAGGAGCCCCTGCAGGACCCGCTGGATCTCGCCCAGGCTCAGCAGGGACGGGGTGAGCTCATCGACAGCTGACGGGTTTTTGGCTTTGGTGTCTTCGGTGAGGATACGGACGTCTTCACGGGTCAGCAGCCGGGCCGCGTTACGGGTGACGATGGTCTGCAGGTGGGTGATCAGGACAGAAACCCGGTCGATGACGGTGGCGCCGGTCATTTCGGCGCTGTGCCGCATTTCGGCGGGAATCCATTTGCCGGTCAGCCCGAACACGGGCTCGGTGGTGGTCGTCCCGGGCAGGGCGTCCAGCTGGTCGCCGAGGGCGAGCATCTTTCCGGAGGGTGCACTGCCGCGGCCCGCTTCGACGCCGGCGATGTTGATCGCGTACGTTCCCGGTTCAAGCTCAACGCTGTCCCGGGTCCGGACCTGGGGGAAGACCATGCCGAGGTCCATGCCGATCTTCTGGCTCAGTGACGGCAAAGACGGCTGGGAGACTCACTGCCATCGAGTATTTAACAATCAACCGGTCCGCGCTCACAGCGGCCTAAGTCCCCGAGTCAGCCAAGGCCGCGCAGTCCCGGACACCGGCCGGAGATAGCCTACAGGCGCCGACTCAAACCGACCGGAACCAACCAAGAGGTCGGGGCAATA
Source organism: Pseudarthrobacter sp. AB1 (assembly GCF_014926485.1). Taxonomy (NCBI): domain Bacteria; kingdom Bacillati; phylum Actinomycetota; class Actinomycetes; order Micrococcales; family Micrococcaceae; genus Pseudarthrobacter; species Pseudarthrobacter sp. AB1. The sequence continues at coordinate 5,177 of NZ_PZKO01000074.1, read as the reverse complement.
AATGATCCAGAAACGGCGGAAATAAAGGGAAGTTAGGGCCTCTATCTATCTAAACCGACCATACCTACCTTAAAACAAACTAATACACATAAGGATGCTCAAGTCATGTTCTCACCTTAGTCAATCGCAATCATCATCTGTCTCTTATGGAGATGCGGGTTTCCGGTCGGGTTGGTCGGGTTGGTCGGGTTGGCAAGTTCCGGCCCAATTTAACGCCGGATTGTAGGGAATTGCGAGCCCTTCTTGACCCCTACCTGCCGGTCGGTCGCCGGCCGGCCACTATCGGGTCGGGGGGCCTTTCCTTTTGGTTTAGGCGGTTTGCAGCCATTGGCCGGTGAACGAACCTGCCATACGGACTTAAAACGCACGAAGGCCCTGCTCCAGCGAACAGGGCCTTCGTGTTAATGCCGCTTGATACCGCGGGTGTGACTTCTAGTCAAAATCACCGGGCAGATCCTCGTCAGCCTCTATGCCGCCCCTGAGGATGACATCTACGTCCACCGGGACACCGGAGACCCGGTTCGACCCGTCCCCGATTCGGGCGGTGTTGATGTACTTTCCGGTCTTGGCCTTCTTCTCCCTCGTGACGTACTTCGAAGCGAGCCCCTCATCCCACACCGATGACCACCCGGAGCCGCCCCCCTGACCGTGCTGGATCAGCGTCGGGAACGCGGTTTGGGCTTCGGCAAATGCTGAAATGACATCGAACAGGATCACCCGCTTGCCCCGTGAAGTCACGACGATGCCGATGGTGCGGCCAACAGGTCGGAGGCTGCCGTCGGATCCGCCGGCCTTCCAGCCGAGCTTGTCGTTGGCGAGGCCTTCTCCAACGCCCATGCCGGTGACCGGGGGCCTGGTCGGGTCGTCCCCGGCGATGACGTGGGCACGGCCGGCAGCCAGCAGCGAGGACAGTGCCCGGATCAGGGAGGCGCCCGGCGCGGCCTGCTGGTTCTCGGAGTGCGTATCTGTCACCAGCTGGATGACGGACATGCCCAGTTCGTTCACGTTGAACTGCTCCACAAAGTCGCGATCCATCTTCAGCTCGTACGCCATTTCCTGAAGGACAGCCAGCGTCAGCAGCAGGTCCGATGCCAGGGTCGAGGTACGTTCCAGGGACCCGGTGGAGGCTCCCTGGCTGCGCATGATTTCAGAGACCGCCATCTTCAGGTTGGTCCTCTTTTCATCGAGGTGGTTCATGTAGGCCGCCCAGCCGCCCGTGAAGCCGATGGCAACATGGCGGATGTAGCGGATCACATGGCTGGTGAGCCGGGCCTGGGTTCCATCCTGGCTGGCCATGTTGTTGATCCGGTCCGTCTTGTCCCGTTCCTTGTGCAGCTTGCCTTTGCCGACAAACACGGGGACGAGGCGCTCTTTTGCGCTCGGCGTGGTCAACTCGTTCTCAGCGGTGATGATGAGCTGGGCGATGGGCTTGTTGACCCGGCGGGAGGTCATGTCCGCGTTCATCCTGCCTTTGGTGGAGTTGTTGAAGATCGCCCGGGTCATGTCCGCAAGCTTGGCGTCCTCAGCCTCGGCCTGACGGCGCACAGCCGACGGGGCCAGGTCATCGATGACCCAGATGGGGACGTGCGCCAGGGCGTTCTCCGTGTACGCCTGGGTGTCCTTGGCGGAACCGGGAAGGCTATCCTGCCAGTCCTGCTTGCGGCGGGCCCAGAAATACATGGCACACTGGGCCGACCAGCTTTTCCCTCCACCCTTCGGACCCCAGAAATACACGGTCGAGCGGGGGCGCAGCGGCACGGTCGGGCGCAGGCCGGCAGCCAGGACGATGACGGCAGCGGACTGGTCCGTCCAGGCACCGGAGGCGATGTAGGCGTCCATGACTTCGCGGAAGTCCTTGGCGACCTGTGCAGTATATTCGGGATCATCGAAGGAACCGTCCAAGCGGCCGGTGCCCACACCGTAGCTGTCCGCCACCGGGAGAGCGTCTCGATCGATACCGGCGACCGCGGTTGAAACATCCCCGAAGCCACCGACCACCTGGTCGTTGATGATGTAGACCGGATGATCATTCTCCACTGGAACCCAACCCATCTGCATCCAACGCGTCTGAGAATCTGTCTCCTCGGACCGGTTGTCCTTCATGGCCGCGAGCCATGCCGCCCCCTTGGCACCGCGCGGCGGCCAAGACGAGTGCCGTAGGAGTGTCGTTGGAATGGTGGCGCCTTCTCGGACCCAATCGGCCGGAGGGTAGTGCAAAATTGTTTCCGGGCCGGTGATGGTGGCGGTGAAGCCGGCGCCGTTCTTGCTCCAGGCGACCTCGATTTTGGTCTGTGCTTCCTCAACTTCATGCGGGCCGACGTTCGCGTTGAACAGCCCGGTGCGCATTTCCTCATCGGTAGGCTGCCGGCGGACCTCCATGGCCAGGATGCGGCCGCCGAGGTCTACCCGGTGCTCCCAGCGGTAGCCGCTGATGGTCCCGCCGGGCCCGTCCAGGACCGGGATGCACTCTTCAACGGACTGCCCGCTAGTGGCGACACGGAATGCCCCGGCCTTTTCGTCGGCGTTACGGGCCGGGGCCGGCGGCATGGTGGTTTTCAGCTGGTTCAGGAGCATGCCCCAGGTCCCGGCCTTGGCCAGGTAGTCATCGACCCCGGCTTTGGCCATGGAGCCGTCCTCCCCGGATGTGATCTCCGGGTTCAGGAACCGGATGGTCCGCATCTTGGACTTCTCGTCCAGCTGCTCGAACAGCTTTTTGGCCGCGGCATGCACAAACGGGTTGATCTGCAGGTCGGCGTCGAACGCGATCCAGCCTTCGCGGCCTTTCAGGTCAATTTCGCGCCAGTCAGCGGCGTGCTGGTGGGCGTTGTGGATACCCGCGATGGAGACGATCAAGACCCGGTCCTTGTCCGGGATCGCATCCATCAGGGACCGCATTTTCACAACCGGGTCGAACGTGCCGTCGTATTCGAGCTCGCCCCAGGAGACCCCGGAGGAGCGCAGGTAAGCCGAGATGGCCGAGTCGCCTTTGAGCATGCCTTCGGCGAACATGACCACCGGGGTGGTGTCGATCCAGTCGATCGGGGTGGCCGGGTGCAGGTCCAGCGGAGTGCCGGTCTGGGGCTTGAACTCGTACTTGATCGGCTTGCCCTGGTCGTTGTCTTCGGGCATTTTGGGACGGATCTGCCAGGTGTGCGGCTTGACGGCTTCATCCTTCCGGTCAGCGGACTGGAGGTCCGCGACCGAATACCAGGGCATCTGCATGCCGTCGTGCGGGCCGTCCGCGATGCACCGTTTGAGCCGCTTGCCCTGCTTGGTGGCCAGGCTCATGTCCATCCGCTTCATCTCGGTGACGAAGTTTTCGGAGTCGATGCGCGAGTAGCCGCGGGCGGCCGCGACCAGCGGGGCCACACCGGAGAGGGCGAGTTTGTCCGCGCCGGAGCCGGTCAGGACATGGGCGTAGTCCACGGCGCCCCAGCTGGGGGTGTCGGGCAGGCCCATGAACCCGGTCAGGGTCTGTGCAGTCACAGGCGAGGGAGGGGACTCGGCCACGAAATCATGGTCGTAGTAGTCGAAGTCAGCAGAAGCGTCATACCCCTCGGCATCATCTTCGTCGTAGTCCAGCAGGGTGGGGTCGGTGTGTCCGGTCGGTTCAGTCATGTTTACGTCTATGCACCGGCCCCCGCCACGGGTGTCATCTCGATACATCGTCGGGCCGCCCGCGTACGCGTACGAAGGCTTTGCCCCAGTCGTCCGGGGTGGCGTCCTGGAAAAAGCCGAATAGGTTCCGGCAAGGGGCCGGGCGAAGCGGGCCGCGCACCAAGGGCATTTCCGGGGAGATTTCGAACGCTTCGGGCTTCGCGATCCAGCTGCCGCCATGTGTGAACCTGTTGTGCTCCACCGGCGAGAGATCATCGGTTTCGATCTCCATTGCCCCAGCGAGTTTTTCATTGATGAGCACTCCGACCCGTCGAATGTTCCGGCGTGCCACAGCCCTTCCTCGGCACCAACTGGCGGTTCAGGAGATGAGCGCGGGCCCTGGCCAAATCAGGGTTGAGGGGCCGATTGAGTTGATGAGGTCGTCGGCCACACGCAGGACGGAGGCTACTGCCATGAGGTGCTCCACCTTGCCACCCAAGCCGCGTCCGTCCGCTACCCGGCCATGGCCTACCCGGTCACCGGCTACGCCTACGAGCCCCGGCACCTGCGCTTCATCGGCATGGAGGCGGCCACCGACATGGCCGCCCGGGGAATCGGCACACTGGAGGAGTACCTCGGGGCCACCGAAACGGATTAGGACTCTCCCGTCGGCGCGAATACGGGATCGCACTGGATACCAAGCCGATCCCGCTGCATCTGGTTTCATTGCAGGGTGAAACCCTCCTTGCTTCTTTCTCTCATCATTGCCACCACACTGGCAATCTCCGGCTGCGCCACCGCCAGGACGGGCACCGCCGCTCCGACTGAAGCCACGCCGGCCAGCGTGCCCTCTCCCACCCCGACGCCGGACAAGGACAGGGATATGAAGGCTGCACTCATCCTCAAGAGGGCAGCGGACGTCTACCGACAACAGCTGGGTGAAGGCCACGGCTACCTGCGGGCCGGGAAGACCGACTACTACGATGCGTGGTGGTCCTACCTGACTCAGGGAATTCTCGGCAGCGGACTCTTCGTCGACACAGCCCGCACGGCCTACAGCGATGCCACCGAACTCTACGGCCTCGACCAGTACCCCAAGGCCCTGGATGACTGGGATGAACTGATGGACGGCAGGGGCCAGCTCGTCACGCACGCGACCCTCTGGCACGACCGCGGCAACGAGGCCGAGTACCAGGCGGCACTGATCACCCTCGACAACGCTGACCGGCTCGCGGACAAGATCGCTCCGGGGGTCACCTACACACCGAGTCCCGTTCCTCCCCTAGATGAGTAATTCCAAGGGGTGTGTTCGGCGCGGCGCGGCGGTTTAGAGGGCAAGGGTGTCCAGAATCGGCGTTATCTACCCAACGTCGAACTTGGAGGCTCACGTGGACGCCGATCTGGACACCCTTGCTACTGCATTGTATGTGGCAGCCGATGATCTGTTAAAGGCATATCCGGAACGGATCCCGGCCCGGCCCCGCATCGGAATCAGCCCGAGGATCACCGATGCTGAGCTGATCACCTTGGCCGTGATGCAGGCCCTGCTCGGCTTTACCAGTGAAGCCAGATGGCTGCGT